>DNWZ01000089.1:0-1631 GCA_003506095.1 Planctomycetaceae bacterium
GGTGTGCGTCACGGTACCGCGCCGCCCGAATCCACATGAGGTCCGGTTCGGGACGTGACTGGACTTCAGGCAAATCGAGACCGGTCTGCGAAGTGAACAGAGTTTGGGATTCGCGTGAGTTGCGTGCCGACCAAGTATTGAGATAAGCGATGAGGTCATCATGAAGCGGGCCAGCAGGATTCGTTTCGATCAATTCCCCGCGGATCAGTTCGACCTTGCGCTCGATGCGATCGAATGCACCGACGCGGACCATCGTATCGTATTCGGCGAGTGTGAGATGAAGGGTTGGAAGCATCGAAGTTGGCAGTTGTTAGTTGGCAGGGGGCAGTTCCTTATTGCTTACTGCTTGGCGGCTTTCGTAAGAAATCCAGGTTTGCGAGGGAAGTCGGGCAACTTCCACTTCGGTTCGATTCCCTCTCCCGCAATGCCGGGCGAGGTGGGTTGGATCAACCGTTGGGATCGTGTAGGAGCCTTGGCAAGCGGCGGGCTGACGGCACTCGGAGAGCGCCTGCTACTTTTGCGCGGACTTCGTTCCTTTGGGTGACCGATTGAACTGTCACCTTCTTCCAATGGATTGATGTGTTCTGTCCGAGCGTTGGTTCCCAACAGGGTGTTATTCTGCGCTGAATGGCGTATTTTTACAGAGGCTAAACCGTGTGTGTTCAAAAATTGGACAGTGATGCTGTCGAATGATGGGGTTGGATCGGCCTGTGTCCCCGCCGGAAGGGTGCTCGTTGCCCTCTGGACCATTCGAATCACCTCGAATTACTAACCAGTATGGGTGGCCAGTGGCGTTGTGTTAACGTTTGATGAACGACCGCCAACGGCCGCTGGAAAAAAATTTCTTGATTCCGCTCGCCAGAGTGGCGACCGCCTCGTAGGCGAATTGCGAGTTGCTGCCCAGGCCGTCTAATGACGGGACCCACCGTTGCCATGGCTTATCGTTGGGGCTGGCTGATCGCGTGAATCCGTAGTCGGCCGGTGCGGCAAGAACGGACAGATCGTTGTTTTGGAAGATCGCCATGGCTCGCGGCATGTGGCCTGCGGACGTGACCAGCAGGACGGGATCGCTCGGGTTGATTTGACGGGTTAATTCCGCTTCGTCATCGGTGCTTTGGGCTTCGCTGAGCAACTGGACCCGCGCCCGGTCAAGCTGCAGGATTTCGATCATCCCATCCACGAATGCACGCTTGTCGTCTGCAGAGGCTTTTCCTGCAACGCTGATCACCAACTGGCTCTGGGGCAACTGGCGGTAAATCCGCACTGCTTCGAGTAAGCGTGCCAAATAGGCACTCGAAACGCGACTGTTGGGCGGTAAGTATTCGTCGGCGTTGAACCCAGCCCCCAAAACCACAATCGTGCTGGGCGATTGGACCAGTTCGTCGTCAGCTTCGATCCGCAGCGGTTCATAACGATATTCGTTCGCACGACGTTTACCGTACGTGAACCCCGAAAGTGCTCCGACCGTTAAAAGGAGCGTCGCGACCGCCCAGAGTCGATTTGCCGCTTTTTCGCGTTGCTTGAACTTTGCTAACCAAGCAATACCAATCGCAACGAGGGCAAGACTGAAGGGGGAGATAAAGTAAGCGACAAGAAGCTTGAAGGTTTCCAAAGGTGCACCGTAACGGTTG
>DNWZ01000089.1:1661-3989 GCA_003506095.1 Planctomycetaceae bacterium
CCAAACCCGGCGGGTGACAGGGTACAACCGCCACGGATTATACCGTCAGAATCTCGTTTCCGTGCTGAACGGGCTCGGTATTGGCTGCCAGCACGTAAAAGTGGCATGGGCTTCCAGCCTGTGATGACGCATCCCCCGCATCCAGCAAAGGCCTGGTTTAAAGGCCACTTTCAGCCATCGGGAGCGTCGATCAGTTGCCGGGAAATGGTTGTCATTGCGTGGATATGCTTTGCTGGATGCTTGTTGCCTAGGTTCCCGGCTGGAGCATCCGGTGCAAACGAATCGCTCGCTGTAAAAACAGCTTGGCTCAATGGCCAGGAAGTGACGTTTAGACGCCATAAATCAATCTCGGCGGCACTGCCGTTTTTAAGTCGCGGTCTTGGGTTGGGCGAATGCGACGGCGATAGCAGCGTTTCGTTGTGTTGGGACGAACCTATCCACCAATCACCGGTTGCTTTGACGCGAAACTCGGGAATTTGCAATTTTCGAATCGGTTAAACAATGATTTTTCGCAAGAATCCTCCCAAGAAGGGGGTGCAACCTGGTCGGTTCACGGAGAATTAATAACCCTTGGTTAACAAAAATCATCAAAGGCCAATAAACCGGGTTCCGCGGGTGACGCTGCATCTCGCGATGCGTCGTCTGGCACAACCCAAACGCGTTAACAACCACTTTCGGACCCTTGACTCGAGACATTGCAAGCGATGGAAAAACCACCCCCGAAGAGTCTCTCCTTGGCAGAGTTCGAGACGCTCCGCGTGCACGCCGATCTGGGCAATGACCAGGCGAAGCAGCAACTGGCGACAATCATCCGGCAGAATCCGGCGCATTTCGCCGGCCTTCTGGATATGAAGGCAGTTTGCGTGGAAACGATGTCTCGGGCGTTATCGGGCGGTGACCCGTCGCTCAAGGCGGATATCGATAAGCTGTTTGCCGAGCGACTGCGGAGCCGCGATGAATCGACGCCGCCGGCTAATGTGATGCAGCGGATGTTGGTCGACGTTGCCGCGATCACCGACCTGCGGGCGATGGCGTTTGCGACCCATTCACATCAGGCCGAGTTTTCCGAAGAAACTTCCAACGCGTTTATGGCGGTCGCGAACAAGGCGCAAGCAGCCTCGGGTATTCTTTGGAAGAAGCTTCACTGGCGTCCGACGCCGATCATATCCGGCGGACCGCCGCTGCGAATGAAGCCTAAGAGGCGGATCAGTGGCGGACCGCGTAATTTTGCCCCGTGAACGATGCCCCGTGAACGATGCCCCGCGATCAAGCGACCGGTAAGGCGTTCGTAGTACCGCCTTTAGGCGGCTGAGACGGCCTGCTGTGAACGTTGTTAGTTTTGCCGCCTGAATGCAAGGCGACAAACTTTTACGTGTGAATTTTCGTGATGCCCAAAATGCAACTCCCCAAATCAAACTCGCGCTATTACTACCGATATGTTCACGCCGGAGGAAAGCGAAAACGAGTGTACGTCGGCAAGGTTACCGACCCGGCGGTTCAGGTCGTCATGCGCAACGATCAATTGCAAGCGGCCGAAGAAAAAGCGGCAACCGAACGCTTCAAGTTGCAGCAAAAACGCTGCAAGCAAGTGAAGATGGTCTGGGCTCATCTGACGCAAATCCTCGGCTTGTGGGAGACGATCGAACTGGGCAGAGTACCGCGTTCGTCAAAGTCAAAAGCCGCGCCGACTTCGCCAAACTCGCTCACTTCACCCTATCCATGGCAAGGCAACTTGCCCGAACGTTTCCAGCAGATTCGTTTTTTGCTCAGCGAACGCGTGATCGCGCCGGGGCAGTCCGATCGACTGGTCGAGCAACTCGTGGAGGCTGAGCCGGACGACAACGCTGCGGAGCTACGCGAATTAGGCCAATTCATCGACTACAAGCGGAAAGTCTTTGTTGCCGGCGTCGACCTGCTGTCAATCTGCCGCGATTTCTTGATCGTATCGATCGCCGGAGATTGCCCTGTTACCCAGGCGGTAATCGAAGCGGCAATCACCGAGTTGAACCGCAACAACGGTTTCGCGGCAGCTAAACCGATGGAGCAGTTGTTGATCGAAGCGTTATCGCTGACCTACTTTGAATCGTTGGCGTTCAGTGCGCTGAGCTTTAGCGAAAACCACGGCCCGACTCACGCCCAGGTGTTTTCGGATACCGCCAACCAGGCGGCTCGACGATTTGTCGCTTTGTCAGAGATGCTCGAGGGCTATCGAAACCACCCTGCCCGTCTTGCGGAGCAAGCGTCAAGCGAGCAGGACCTGAGTGAAGCAGAGCTGAGCGAGCAGGAAGTGAGCCAATCAGACGCCAGCGTCCCACAACCGGAAGTTTC
>DNWZ01000080.1 GCA_003506095.1 Planctomycetaceae bacterium
TGATGGGGATTTGCAAAGCGGCGCTCGAAGCGACCGTTCGATACCTCGCGTACGACATGGGACCGCAAGACGTTCGCGTCAATGCGCTTTCGGCCGGACCGGTGCGAACACTCGCCGGACGCGCCGCAGGTGTTGAAGAAATGCTGTCCATGTATGAACACATGGCTCCGCTGGGTCGCAATGTTAAGCATGAAGAAGTCGGACGCACCGGCGCGTTCTTGCTCAGCCCAGCCAGCAACGGCATCACCGGTGAAATCCTGCACGTCGACTGTGGCTACAACATCATGGGCAGCCCCGGTCGTTTGCTAGATAAGTTCCGACCTTAAGACTCACAAAGAAAACCTTAAGAAAAACCTTTCATGCTGTCGGATACAAGAGTCATCGCTCGACCGACAGCAGAATCGTATCGGTTTCCATTTTCTGGATGTCTCGAGAAGCGAACTGATCAAAATCGCCTCGAATGATTTTCAATGCGATTCGCTCGTCATCAATTTCACGCATGGTACGAAAGCCAAGGCGACGAATCACCGGCAGCGGCGGACACCAACCTTGCACAGCATGTTGGAATAAAAAACCGGTTACAACCATCGGCACAAATACCCACCGACGATCCCTGGTGGCCGCTAGCACACACCCCACAAATGAAAGCGTCGCCGCGTTGGCCTCAAGCAAACGCTCGGTGTCCCATTCCTGGTCAAGTTCTTCTAGACGTTGGTCGATTTCGTCACGCGAATAATGTTTGTATTGAGCGACGCGCTGCTTGGTGCGTTCGAGAATTTGGCGATTGACATCTTCACAGGTATGCAACGGAACGCGTCGACTGGTAGCGGAAATCATGGTCGATCCTCCTGGGCAAGCAGTATTCGTGGATTGATTCACGTGCACGTTCGTCGAACAATCACGTAAAAGGTCACTGATAACTATTTCGCCGCAAAGATCGCGCCGTTTTCAGTTAAACTACGGAACGTGTTTTTCCATCGGTTGAAAATCTTGCGTTTGCCGATCGTCCGCGGCAGATCATTGCATCGTTAGCCTCCAAGCCGAAGAAAATCCATGAAATCGTTTTGGATATCGACCGGTGGCGTGATTGCGTGTGCCCGAGTATCGATTGCCGCACTGCTGTTGGTCGCTGCCCCAGCAATGGTTCAAGCAGGCCAACCGCTCGATCAAGCCGCTGCGGAAGAATTGTTTGTCCGCCGAGTCTGGCCGCTGCTGAGCGAACGCTGTTTAGCATGTCACGGTGCGCAAGATGACGACCTTCAAGGCGGCTTGGACCTACGTTCGATCACAACGATCAACGCTGGCGGCGACAGTGGCCAACCGGCGATCGATCACGACAATCCGCTGGCCAGTCCGATACTAGCGGTGATCACCGATGGCGGCGACGGTTGGTCGCCGATGCCGCCCAAAGAATCCGAACGACTCAGCGAAGCCCAAGTTCGGTCAATTCGTGATTGGATCCTCGGCGGATCGCCATGGCCAAGTGAAACGCGAATCGCGGAGATCAAAGCTGCCAACGCCAATCGGTGGGCGGCGGAAGATGGAATCCTGGTAAAAACATCCGGCGGCCAATCGCCATCATGGACCGATCGACGCTATCGCCCCGAATCGCTGTGGGCATATCAACCCGTGGTGCGGCCAAGCATCACCGAAACCGGTTCCAAAGCGATCGATCGTTTGATTTCAGATGCAATGCCCGAAGGCTTAATCGTCGCACCGCGTGCCGATCGAGCGACGTTGACCCGACGGGCGAGTTTTGATTTAACCGGCTTACCGCCAACGCCCGCTGAAGTCGCCGCGTTTATTAACGATCCCGACGACGATGACCAAGCGTTCGCAAACCTGGTCGACCGCTTGCTGCAGTCGCCTCACTACGGCGAACGGATGGCCCAGCACTGGTTGGATGTGGTCCGCTATGCCGATTCTTCGGGGCTTGCAAATGATTACGAACGCGGCAACGCCTGGCGTTATCGTGATTATGTGGTCCGGTCATTCAACGAAGACAAACCTTATAACCAATTTGTCATCCAACAGATCGCCGGTGATGAGATCGATAGCGATGACCCCGAAGCAATCGTCGCGACCGGATTCTTGCGCATGGGGCCGTGGGAATTGACTTCGATGGAAGTCGCCAAAGTCGCACGTCAAAGATTCCTCGATGATGTCACCAACAGCGTCGGTGAAACCTTTCTCGCCCATTCCTTACAATGTGCCCGATGTCATGATCATAAGTTCGATCCGGTTCCGACCAGCGATTATTACGCGATCCAAGCGGTCTTTGCGACGACACAATTGGCCGAACGAAACGCAGCGTTCTTAGAACATGAAAACACGCAAGGGTTCGAACAACGCGAGTATCTGCTGAAACAACAGCAGCAACATCAAAACACGCTTGCGCGGTTGGATCAACAATTGATGGTATCCGCCCAGGCATGGTTTGAAGAACATGGTATCGATCCGTCGGATTGGAATGCGGCGGCAAAAAAAATAAACGCCGGCGTCGGTTCAAAGTTCAATGCCGTGCGATCGGCGATGATGAAAGCGGGCATGCCCGAAGATCAATTCCCACCAAAGGCTTATGGTTTCAGTCCTGAGGATTATGGCAACGAACGGGTCGCTCGCAAAGGTTTAGAACGATTGAGCTGGGAACTCGATCGTTAT
Source organism: Planctomycetaceae bacterium (assembly GCA_003506095.1). Lineage (GTDB taxonomy): Bacteria > Planctomycetota > Planctomycetia > Pirellulales > Pirellulaceae > UBA6163. The sequence continues at coordinate 2,662 of DNWZ01000080.1, forward strand.
GAACCTTATGCACTTTCGGTCTACAACGGGCGCACTCCGGACCTCAAATCGGTGAACCGTCCGCTGCGAGTCCCCGAGGACCGTTTGACAAGCGGCGAACTTGAAACGAGCTGTATCCTGGTCGGCGGCGACCCGTTCTCGCCGGGTGAACCGGTTTCGCCAGACGTTTTAAGCATGCTCAACGATGGCGAGCCTTACCCAATCCCAAATGCGATCGATGGTCGTCGTACCGCGTTCGCACACTGGGTTGCCTCGGCAGAAAATCCTTTAACGACGCGCGCGATCGTCAATCGAGTGTGGATGTGGCATTTCGGCCAAGCGATTGCAGGCAACCCGAACAACTTCGGTTCCACCGGTGCCCCACCGACGCATCCCGAATTGCTCGACTTTCTAGCTGCGATGCTGGTCGAAAACGGCTGGTCGATTAAGTCGCTGCACCGGGCGATCATGAACAGCGAAACCTATCGCCGCAGCAGCAACCATCCTGCGATCGACGCGCTGCGAAAGGCCGACCCGCTCGGCACCAGCTATGCAGTCTTCAAGCCACGCCGGCTTTCGGCCGAAGAGATTCGCGACGCCATGTTAGTCGCCACCGGTGAACTCAATCGCACGCTGGGCGGGATTCCCAATCGGCCCGAAATCAATCTCGAAGCCGCAATGCAACCGCGCCAGGTGATGGGGACCTTTGCATCGGCTTGGATACCCGATCCGTTGCCACAACAACGCCATCGCAGGTCGCTCTATTCATTGAAACTGCGTGGG
>DNWZ01000803.1:0-2324 GCA_003506095.1 Planctomycetaceae bacterium
CCAGTCGATAAAGTTGTTATTGGAACCAGCATCAGCTGAGGGACTCCAGCCGCCCGCGATTCGCAGCGTGTCGGTATCAAACGCCATCCAGTGCCGCCCCCGCGAGACACCACCGGCGCCGGGATCTAGCCGTACAGCGATCCCTTTGTAAGCGAAGTTATGCTTGTCGCCTGGAATCTCATAGGTATGTGCAAGGCTTGGTCCATAGTTCATCGCCGACCAAGATTCGATGTTGCTCGGTTCGGGGCCAAGCGTATCACCTTTGGGCAAACTTGCCAAATAATCATCATCAACCGGCGTATACTGATTCGGGTTATGCGATTGAAGATAAGCAGTGCGAATGTAATGGATCACATCATATTTTTGTGACGGAACCATCCATGATTGTGGTGCCATTTGGCCAAAGCCGTGCGTCAATGTTCGGTACATCGCCAACGGGTCGCTGCCGTTCTTGAACTTCCCTTCGGCGAATCGTAACGAAGTCGGTAACGAACCCGGTTGATCGTGAGTCCCGTGGCAATTGGCACACACTCGTTTGTAAATCGCCTCGCCACGCTTGAGCGCCCCGTCATTCCATGATCGAATCAAGCTCGCATGGTCGAGCTGGTTTTCGTATGCCGGAACGGCAACCGCTAGCATCGACGGTGACGGTTGCAACTGTTTCGCGCGGTCGGCCCCGCCATCTCGTATTTCCATCAAGTAACGAATCAGATCGAAGAACTGTTGTTGGCTGTTCAGTTGGTTGATCTGGCCAGCGGGCATGGTCGACAGATCGTTCTTCTTCAGTTCTTCGATATCGTCAGCGGCGATAGTGACCAGCGTTCCGTTGCGAGCCACATCGCGTAGCACCAATTTTTCGGCTGTTTGTTCGACCAACAGTGCCGAAATGGCTGTGCCGTCTACAGTCAGTACGGATACCGACTGATAGCCAGGCCGTATAACCTTTGATGGGTACAGCACCGATTGGATGATCGCCTCGTCGCTGACTTCGCGTCCTAAGGCGGATAGATCGGGGCCCAGCGACATCGCATCATCACCACTGACGATGTGGCACTTAGAACATGCCATTTGCTGGCCAAAGAAGATGATCGCGCCACGGCCTGGGTCGCCGAATTGCTGAGCCGCCGACACCAGTTCAGCGTCGGATCGGCTTTGCAGATCGCTTTCCAGCGTCTGGGCACCAGCCGTGGAAAGGATGCATGAGAGCATCGCGAGCAATAGCCAACAGACGGGCCAGTGGGGTTGAGGGGGCATCTTAAACTGCGATTCTTTTTCGAAGCGATGGGATTGCACCGCTATATCTTATTTACTGTCGAGATAGCGATGAAGTAGATTCCGGCAATCGGCGACCGTGGTCGACAGTGGCATTATACGCCATCGCTGAGTACGCTAAACGGTCGGTTAGTTGGTCCGCAGTCCGTCCTCGACTTTTCGCCTCAAAGACCATCNNTTTTTGCCGTCTTCTCCGCAGTTTCAATTGCGGCATCTACAACCGCTCAGGATAATCAACCACCGAAAGCGGATTTTGATTTGTTCTTGCTGGTTGGCCAGTCGAATATGGCGGGTCGCGGTAAGGTGACCGAAGCGGATCAAACGCCAGTCGAGGGCGTGTTGATGTTCAGTGCCGACCAGCAGTGGGTGCCCGCAGTCGACCCATTGCACTTCGATAAACCGAAGATCGCTGGCGTAGGGCTCGGACGCACCTTCGGCATCGAAATCGCCAAGATGTCACCCGGCAAAACAGTCGGCTTGATCCCATGTGCTGTCGGCGGCACAAGTATTGATGTTTGGAAACCGGGGGCAAGAGATGCTGCGACGAACACGCACCCGTGGGACGATGCGATGGTGCGCGCTAAAGCGGCGTTAAAGGACGGAACGCTGCGTGGGATTCTTTGGCATCAAGGCGAATCGGACAGTAACCCGGAAAAGTCCGCCGCTTACGAAGCTAAATTGCACGATTTGATTTCGCGGTTTCGCGACGAACTTGGTGCACCGAACGTTCCCTTCATCGTTGGGCAATTGGGAAAGTTTGCCGGAAAGCCTTGGGACGATGCGAAGCATGTCGTCGACAAGGCTCACCAAGATTTGCCATCCAAAGTAAGCGCGACTGCGTTTGTGTCTGCCGACGGGTTGGTTGATGGTGGTGATAAGACCCATTTTGATGCCGATTCAATGAGAGAGTTTGGGCGTCGGTATGCCGAGGCGTATCGCAAGTTGATCGGCGAACCAAATGCAAGGTGATTGTCGTAGTAGTCGTACCTTTCCCCCCACTGCTCCGCACCGCTGTAAAGGTTTTGACGATGCAATCGATTCGGTCATTTTGT
>DNWZ01000803.1:2418-2559 GCA_003506095.1 Planctomycetaceae bacterium
ACGAGTTTGATGGCCCGCAGATCGACCCGAAGCATTGGGATTATGATCTGGGCGATGGTTTTTTTAACTACGAGGCGAATCAGTGGATCGGCGGTTGGGGTAACAATGAATTGCAAAACTACACCGATCGGCCTCTCAATG
>DNWZ01000221.1:0-8558 GCA_003506095.1 Planctomycetaceae bacterium
GGCCTTGTGCCCAATCGGCCTTGTGTCCAATCGGCCTTGTCTCCAATCGACCTTATCGCCGTTGATCATCACCTGCGGCTAGTTTCTGAAGAAGTTGATGTTTGCGGAATGCTGATTCGGTCCGCTTTCAACGACTTTTAATGTGTCACCAACTTGAGCAGCAATGATGCGTGGATCATATCGACCATTTGTCATGGTCAACAAACGCTCGGTTGCCTTCATCGGCCGTGGAGCGAGTTTGGTTCCACGACGGCCCGTGTAAACATGCACGACAACGTTTTGAATGCCTCTGGTTTCTCTTTCAACCAACAAACCTTCGTTAACGATTGGGGCTGCAAGTTGAGCGAACGCTAGGCCGACTTGGATTCGTTCGATCCGCGGCGCAGGCCCGTCAAGAACAAATCGCATTTTAATCGTGGCCTCTTGTCCATTGGCAGCCAGTGCCAGCAACAGCGCCAAACCGGGCGAGAAGGCGAAACGAATCATCGGCTGGGTTCCCTCATTTGTCTCAGGTTGGAACGCTAATGAATCCGTTTTTTGAAACTCCGTTTCGCAACGGTTCCTTACAAATGGGCGGTTCCTACTGCACGCCATCAGCGGTGCATCTTAAGACATCGGCGTCGGTCGATCGATACAATCGGATAAATTGGCCTTACCGTTACTCTTTATCAACATAATCTTGATGATTTGGCTGAGACTCGCTTTCCATGTGCAAAACTTTCAGAACTCGATTGTTTTCATTTGCACGGTGTCGCACTTAACGCTGCGCACGGACAGCTTCTTCGACTCAACGTACCTCCATCGAATTCAGACAGTCAAGAATTGTTTTCAAGATATTTCACATCCTTGCGACTCGCGTTTGGCCTCGTCTGCATTGGCGGCGGGTTGCTGATGACATGTCATTGGATGGGGTATATCCCAGACACAAACCGCATGATGGACGAGGCTCGCTCGAAGCGATGCGATTCACTTGCGATTACGACTGCTGGAATGATTCGCGCAGGCGATTGGGCGAATCTGGAAGCGACGTTATGGACGCTTTCGCATCGCGATGACGAACTGCTGTCGATCGGATTACGGACCGAAAAGGGAGCCCTGCGGATCGACACTGGCAAACACCGCGACTTGTGGCAGAATGCGGCTAAGGAGAGCGGTTATGTGACCGTCCACGTTCCGATTACGTTGAACAAACGGCGTTGGGGCCAATTGGAGTTCTGCTTTGTTTCGGACCGTGTTGGCGGTTTCATGGGGTGGCTGGACCAGCCAATTATCAAGATACTTTTATTTTTCTTGATTGTCGGCTCATTCATATACTCATTATTTATCGGCCGTGCGCTTGGAATTTTCGAATCGGTTCAGGTGGTGCCTGATCGTGTTCGCCAGGCACTCAATACATTAGCAGAAGGTCTATTGGTGCTGGATGAGCGCGAAAAGATCATTTTGGCGAACGAGGCGTTTGCAGCCAAGGTTGGCATCAGTGCAGACGAATTGCGCGGTCGTTCGGTAACGTCTTTATCATGGGTGAAAGATCATGGAATTGCCGCAGGCGATTACCCTTGGCGCCAGCCCAAAGATGCCGGGGGGGCGACTTCTGAACGGTTGATTCGTTATCGGATCAATGACCACGAACAGTGTATATTCTCAATCAATTCCGCGCCGATCGAAAGTTCCGATCGGGGCCATCGCGGAACACTGGTAACGCTTCGCGATGTGACGTTGTTGGAGCATAACCGTACGGAATTGGAAGCGATGTTAGCGGTTTTGAAAGAGAACCGCGACGAGATCAGCCGCAAGAATCGAGAACTGGAGATTCTCGCAACACAGGATTCGTTGACTGGATGTTTTAATCGCCGCGCGTTCTTTGAACGTTTTGATATCGCGTTCCGATTTTCTAAGCAATACAACATTCCGTTGGCGTGCGTGATGGTCGACAACGACCATTTCAAGAGCGTCAATGACAATTATGGGCACCACATTGGTGATGAAGTATTGCGCAAGGTCGGCGCGTTACTGCGGAAACTGCACAGCGATGCTCAGGTGGTTTGCCGGTTTGGTGGCGAAGAGTTCTGCATCATGTTGCCTGGTTACAATGTTGCCGATGCGGCGGCGGCGGCGGAGCGGATTCGCGTTGGGATCACGCAAATCCGATTGAATGATCCGGCGGAATTGCGATTATCAGCGAGTATCGGCGTTTCGGATTTGACGTTCGACGCCAACGAACCGCAGGCTCTGATCAATCAAGCGGATGCGTGTTTGTACGTCGCCAAGCGTTCGGGGCGTAATCGGGTCGTCTGTTACGACCCGTCGATGGCAGATATCGACACCGAAGCGAGTGCGCCGCGGGAGGATGTGCATGGCGCGGCGAAGAAGCAAGACATTCTGTCGCCATCGAGTCCGCCCGTTCGATCGTTGTTGTCGGCTTTAGCGTTTCGTGACGCGGATACTGCGGAACATAGCCGACGAGTCGCGAATCATTGTGTGCGCACAGGTCACGGCTTCTTAAATGACAACGAGTTGAACCTGATCGAAGTCGCGGGATTGTTGCACGACATTGGCAAGATCGGTGTACCAGATCATATCTTGTTAAAACCGGGGGCGCTGACCGATGCCGAATGGAAGCTGATGGGACTGCACGACCAGATTTCGGTTGAAATCGTTGCAAACCTGATCGAGTCGGAGGAGCTGCTGTCCATTATAAGATTCCATCATTGCAAGTTTGGTGACAGCGATAAGAACGACGAAGGCCCCGTTGGCCAATCGATTCCCGTTGCGGCGAGAATTCTCACGATTGCCGACAGTTACGACGCGATGGTCTCCGATCGCGTTTATCGCAAGGGGCGAACGCACGAAGAAGCAGTTGCAGAACTGCGGCGGTGTGCGGGCCGACAGTTTGATCCGGAATGGGTCGAGCGGTTTGTCGCTTCGTTTGAGTCGGCAAGTTCGTCGCCTGAAAAACAAGGCAGCGAAAGCAATCCTGCGGTTCATGCGGTCCACTTCAGCAAACAGATCGAGCGGCTGGTCGATGCCGTCGACGCTCACGACCCGAAGTTTGTCAAAAACTTGACTCAGCGTGTCCGCAAGATCGCGTTAGGCTATCAATTGGATGATGTCGCCGTAGCGGCTCTGAAGTTGGAATCGAGTGTCGATGACGAAAACCAGCAGTGGGAAGCGATTTTGGAGCAATCCGAAACGTTGATCGATGTCTGCAGGGCCGCTCAGGATCGAATGATCCGTTTTGAGTGATTTTGGAACGTTTAGGCGTTGTGTTTCGTCGAGCCTGGTGGTTTGATAATCAACGCGTCCTGGTTGTAATGGAGGTTGCCGGAGCTGTTGCTTGGGCTTATCGTCTCATTGCCAGCCCGATGAAGCCCGACGTACGGTGTTGGGCAACGCGTTTTGAACCACCCTAGCGAGCGAGCGGGATGCAGTGACGCCGAAGTCTTTGGAAACGATTTCAACCGCGAAGGTGACGATAGCGCTGAAGACATTGGCCGATTTGCCGGCACTGTTGGAGCAGACGGATGGCCTTCGGCGAGCATTGGATGGCTGGAAACCGGGTCGAACGATCGCATTTGATGGGGTTTTTGGCGGTATCCGTGCGCTGCTGGCGACGACACTTGCTCGCCATTGTTCGCACGTTCTGGTGATCGTGCCGCAAGCGGTTGATGCGGACATTGTTTCGGGTGACTGCACGGCATTCGGGGCGGCGCTGTCGTTGGCGATCCCGCTGAGCGCGTCCGATGGTACGCCCGACTCGATCCGCGACGCCGATTTTGCCGAGCGTTTGCAGGTGCTGCAGAAATTGCGGTCGCGCCAGGCCGGCGATCCGCTGCCGATGGTGATCACGGCTTACGTCGGCGCAGTGATGCAAGCGGTGCCGACGCCCGATAGTGTGGCCGGAGCGACGCGGCGTTTGACGGTCGGCCAGCGTGTTGACGACGAGGGGCTGAGACGCTGGTTGGCCGAGTCAGGGTTTCATGCGTCGACTTCGGTGCAGTTGCCTGGCGAGTTCAGCCAACGCGGCGGGATCCTCGATATTTATTCGCCCGATCAACCTTCGCCGCTTCGGATCGAACTGTTTGACGACGAGATCGAGTCGATTCGGCGGTTCGATCCGGCCAGCCAGCGGAGCATCGAAAAGCTGACGGCGGTCGATCTGGCCGCAATTGGCGGTGGCCGCGAGCGTTTTGGGCCGCTGGCTGATTACTTGCCAGCGGATACGGCCGTGGTGGTCGTTGACCCCAGCGAGTGCAAGAAATCAGCCGAAATGCTGCTCAATCGCCTGGCCGACTCCAGCCAGTTTCTCGACTTCGACGGGCTGGTCCGCTCCTTTTCGCACCTTCGCATTGCGACGGCTGCGACGCTGGGCGAAGCGACTGGCGACGACCGGATTGATTTACGCACAACGACCGTCGAATCCTTTGCCGGGGCGATCGACCAGACTCGCCAGCGGGTCGATTCGATTGCCGCGGATCACGACGTTTTTGTTGTCGGCGATACACCGGCCGATGGCGAACGATTGACGGAGTTGATGGCTGACACCGATGCGGCCCGCAGCGGACGCTTGCATCTGGTCGTCGCCGATTTGAGCGGCGGGTTCCGCTTGGCCGGCGGCGAAGTGCTGGTGCTGACCGGCGCGGAGCTGTTTCATCGCAGCCCGATTCGGCGCGGACGTTCGCGGTCGCGTGGCAAACCGATCGACACGGTCGCTCAGCTGGAACCGAGCGATTTGGTGGTTCACCTTTCGCACGGAATCGGGCTCTATCGCGGTTTGCGGCACATCGAAAAAAATGGCCAGCAGCAGGAACACTTGGCGATCGAGTTCGACGGCGGGACGATTATTTACGTTCCAGCGTCGCGAATCGCGCTGATCCAGCGGTACATCGGCGGCGGCAGCAGTCGCCCCAAGCTGGCCAAAATCGGCGGCCAAAGCTGGGCCAACGCACGCAAGAGCGCCGAAAGTGCGGTCACCGACATGGCCGGTGAATTGCTGGAAATGCAAGCCGCGCGGGCGACCAAAATGGGGATCGCGTTCGACGCCGACAACCACTGGCAACAGCAGTTCGACGCCAGTTTCCCCTACACGCCAACCATCGACCAAACCCACGCGATCGATGCTTGCAAGGACGATATGGAACGACCGCGACCGATGGATCGGCTGATCTGTGGCGACGTTGGTTACGGAAAAACCGAAGTCGCGATGCGAGCTGCGTTCAAAGCGGTGGTCAGCGGATATCAGGTGGCGGTGTTGGTGCCGACAACGGTGCTGGCCGAGCAGCATTTTCACAGCTTTACGCAGCGGATGGCTGAGTTTCCGATCGAAATCGGAAAACTGAGCCGGTTTTGCACGGCGGCGGAGCAACGCGAGACGGTCGCGAAAATCAAAGCCGGCAAGGTCGATATCGTCGTCGGAACGCACCGGTTGGCCAGCAAGGACGTCAAGTTTCATAACCTCGGTGTGGTCGTGATCGACGAAGAGCAGCGGTTTGGCGTGGAGGTGAAGGAGCGGTTGAAAACGCTGTATCGAAACGTCGACGTGTTGACGTTGTCGGCCACGCCAATCCCGCGAACGTTGCACATGGCATTGGTCGGCGTGCGTGACATCAGCAACTTGGAAACGCCGCCAGCGGAACGAATGGCCGTCGAAACACGCGTCGGCCGTTGGGACGACAAAGTGATTCGATCAGCGATCGTTCGCGAGCTCAATCGCGGCGGCCAGATCTACTTTGTCCACAACCGGATCGGCGACATGCACGCGATCGCCGATCGCATCAAGCGGATCGTGCCAGAAATCCGCTTGGTGATCGGACACGGCCAGATGGGCGAAGGCGAATTGGAACGCGTGATGGTCGACTTTGTCGAGCACAAGTATGACATGTTGTTGGCGACGACGATCATCGAAAGCGGGTTGGATATCCCCAATGCCAACACGATCTTTGTCGACGAGGCGGATAACTATGGCCTCAGCGATTTGCATCAATTGCGAGGACGAGTCGGGCGTTATAAGCATCAGGCGTATTGTTACTTGATGGTCGCACCGCATAAGCATTTGACGCCCGAAGCATCGAAGCGGTTGCGCGCGATCGAAGAGTTTAGTCAGATGGGTGCCGGTTTTGCGATCTCGATGCGCGACTTAGAAATCCGCGGCGCGGGCAATTTGTTGGGTTCACAGCAGAGCGGTCATATCGCTGCGGTCGGTTATGAGCTTTATTGTCATCTGTTAGAAGATGCGGTGCGGCAGGCCCAGAATTTGCCGCCTAAATTGTCGGCCGACGTTGATATCGATTTGCCAGTCGAAGCGTTTTTGCCGCCAGATTATGTGACGGATCTGCGTCATAAGATTGACCTGTATCGGCGCATCGGCAAGATCGATCATGTTGACCATATTCGTGATCTTGCCGAAGAGTTAAAAGATCGATTTGGGCCATTGCCGGCGCCAGCGATACGGATGTTGAAGCTAGCCGAATTGCGATTGGATGCCGCGATTTGGCAAATCTCGTCGATCACCAATGACCCAAGATTTATGATCTTGCATTACAGCGACCGGCGGCGGATCGAATCGCTAGCCAAACGCTCGCCGATCGAAGTGCGGATCGTCGATTCGAAGAAAGCTTATGTGCCGACCACGGGGTTCGACATTGCTGACCCCACCGGCCGCGCGTGGTTGCAGATCGCTAAAGCGGTGCTGTCGGGCCAAGCCCCGGTGCCGCAAGCGAGCGGATCGGGTTCCGGTGCAAATGCAACCGGTGGCGGTGCGGCGGCGGTGCTTGGGGCCAAGACAAGCACGAAACCGACTGGCAAGGGGATCGTAGTTCCGGCCCCTTCGAACAAACCGCTGGTCAAGCCAATGAAAAAACGTCCTTACGAGGCTCGCCCAAGTGCGGGTGAATCACCCCTGGCGGCGCTACGACGCCGCAAACCGCCAGAGTGAGAACCGCCAGAGTGCGAGGCGCTCCAGCAGTTCAATCCGTATTGGGCGAACACAAAACGACCGTCATCAGTCGACCAACTCGATCGACTCGATAACCGCCGTGTCGCCGACCTGCAAAGACAAGCCGGAAGCAGGCGTCGAATACTTGATCGGCAACAAGCTTTTGGGGGCCGGAGTCGCGGCGACGTTCGGGTTGTAGTCCGCGCTGGACGTATCCGCTAATTCAGCGGTTTGGGCTGCATCCATTTTCGTAATGGTGATCAAATGCGACCCCTTCACCGCGCCATCGCTATCCGCATACGTTCGCATCTGCACTTCGCCCTGCGCGTTCGTGCGGCCGACAGCGATTACCGCTTTGCCGTAGTCCGCAGAATTGATCATGGCGACGCTCGCGTCTTCGACTGGAAGGCCTTTGTACATCACCTTCAAGGTAACGGGAGTCGTTGGAAACTCCGCGCTTGACCCACCCATGCAGCCAGAGAAAAAGGGCAAGACCGCGATGATGGTCGCGGTAACCAATGGAAAAAAACGAGGCATGTTTGAGCAATTCCAGTGAAATGAAGATTAATGGCAGCACAGAGGCATGCCATACACCATTAAGAGTATTCAACCGTTCGAAAAACGGCAACCGCCGCGATCAAAAAACTGGCCTCCTGGCGTACACAAGTGAACGCATTATCAAACACGACGGACTGTCCGAAAAAAAATATTCTTTTTTTTCGACTACCCCGATCGAGGTTGGCAGCCCGTAACGGCGACAGACTGTGCATCTTGCATAATCAAACTTTCCCAGCAAATTCACCGAANNCGCTTCAGGATCTGGCGAAAAGCTCTCGGCGCATTCGGACGATTTTTACGCTCGTTCAGCGGTATCAAAGGGAACCAATGTGGCATTCGTTCGCACAGGAGACGCTTTACACGCCTTTAAAATGTTTCATAAGCAAATACTATTACGCAATCCAAGCCATTTTCCGTTTTCCTTTTTGACTTCAGGACCAAACATCAATGCATTCTGTTTTAAAGCGACGTGATGGATTCACGCTCGTTGAGCTTCTGGTTGTGATCGCGATCATCGGCGTGATGGTCGGTTTGCTGCTGCCAGCCGTGCAGGCTGCGCGCGAGGCGGCACGTCGTATGCAGTGCTCCAACAACCTCAAGCAAATGGGTTTGGGCATTCACAATTATGAAAGCACTTACCAGCAAGTCGTTCCCCGTCGAGGGGGTTCGTCGGGCGACGGCCTGTCACCTCGCGTTGGGGGTAATTATCGTCGCGTTTCAGGCTTTGTGTGGTTGCTTCCATTCATCGAACAGACGGCGATCGCAGATCAAGTTGCCGCTGGTGGGGTGACCTCCGACGGAATCATCCCACCGGGTGGTCCGGCTGGTTGGTACACCCATCCGCAATGGATTCCTTGGCGAACTCAGGTGCCAACTTATCTATGTCCATCCGACTTGAATCCAGGTCAACGAGGCAACACCGCCGGCAACAGTTACGCGTTCAGCAACGGCGATTCGGTGCAAGCGAACTGGAACGGTGACGGATACATGAGCCGCGGGGCGTTTGGGCAGTGGGATCGCGTTCGTCGTTTTCGCGACATAACCGACGGTTTGTCCAACACGATCGCGA
>DNWZ01000221.1:8599-9030 GCA_003506095.1 Planctomycetaceae bacterium
TTTCGGATCACTTTGGACCGATGCGCAAATGGAACGCGTCGGATTCAATACCGTTCTGGGCCCCAATTCCCTATCGTGTTTAAACAACGCGGACGCAAATGCTGACTCAACCGGTGGTGTTTTGAGCGCCGGCAGCTACCACCCTGGCGGTGTGAATGCGGTTTTGATGGATGGCAGCGTTCGATTTTTCAGCAATTCGATCGACACGGGTAATACGGCGTTGCCGCCAGTCGCCGGTGGTATAAGCCCTTATGGAATTTGGGGTGCCTTGGGGTCGATCAACGGTGGTGAGACCAGCCTTTTGGCTGACTAAGCCCGATGTGATTTGACTTGTTCGCGAAGGTCTGAAACGACTTCCCATTTGAACACTCCAAAGGCGATCCCTTTGGGGTGTTTTCGTTGCATCAGACTGGCAATGCGTTCGAAATGGG
>DNWZ01000353.1 GCA_003506095.1 Planctomycetaceae bacterium
TTATAATGCGGCCGGTGCAGTCGCCCGACTTTACCAAAGAAGACGTCGGCTTTTCCAAAACTCTCCGGCAGCTCCTTATCATGATACTTTTCAAGTTCTGGCTTGTAATCAAATGAGTCCAAATGACTCAGCCCACCACCAAGAAAGATATGAATGACTTGCTTGGCGCGCGCCGGATGATGCAACCCCTGCGAGCTAGCGATTGCTTGGGTGTTCTTGTCGACCGGTTTGGCCAGCAACTTGCCATCGCGATTGAGCAGATCAGCCACCGCGAGCGCCCCCATACCGAAGGCTGCGTCGCGAAAGAAGTCTCGACGTGGAAGTTCGATCCGACTGCGATCATTCATCGTTGCACTCAATTGATAAAGATGAACTCGTTTGTATTCAACAACACAAGACACAACTGCTTCAGGCCCACACGCATACCGTGCGTCTGAATGAACGATGCGGCCAACGTCGATTCTCGCTCAGTCGGTTGGCGTGCAATCGCCAATTGATAGGCTAAGGTGATCGAAGCTTCCGCGGAACCGTTGCTGGTTTGTTCCGCTACCCGCGCGGCAAAGCTTTCCGCACACTTTTCCATAAAGACGTTGTTCATCAACGAAAGCGCCTGCAGCGGCGTGATCGTACCGGGACGGTTTGGCATCATGACCGACGGGTCGGGGCAGTCGAGCGATTGCAGCAGCGGATGAGCGCCCGATCGCGCCCAGAGGCGATAGATCGTTCGCCGACAGGTCGCTGGCGAAAACTCATTGGTTGGATCGGTGAACTCATGGTTCTGGTTGAGTTTAACTTGCATATCGCGATAACTCGGCCCGCCGATCGAACGATTGAGCGCACCGCTAACCGCCAGCGCCGCGTCTCGCACCGCTTCGCCTTCGAGCTGCCTCGCATTGAATCGCCACAACAATCGATTGTCTGAATCGATCGACATGGCCTTTTCATGAGTCACTTGAGAAGATTGACGATAGGTCGCGGAAGTCACGATCATGCGGTGCAGCGATTTCAAGCTCCAGCGGCTTTCGATGAACGTCGCGGCCAAGTGATCGAGCAACTCGGGATGCGACGGCAAACCGCCGGCGTATCCGAAATCGCTGGGCGTATCGACGATCCCTTTACCAAAGTGATAGTGCCAAACCCGATTGACCATCACACGCGAAGTGAGCGGATGTTTCGGATCAGATAACCATAGTGCTAAAGATTTTCGACGACTCGTTTCGGGCGCGTCGGCCGATAACTCGAAATCGTCTTTCAATCCGGTTGATCGAGCGATCGCGGCCAGCCCTTTGGGAAATGCCACTTCGCCAGGTTTGTTGATGTCACCGCGGGCAAGGACGTGGTAAACCGGTGGTTGTTGTGGCGCGACGACGTGTGCGACTCCCTCGAACCGCAATTGATCCAATTCCGATCGGATCATTGCAACTCGATTGGTTGCGGCTGCGAAACGTTGTTGAACCGTCGGTGAAAGCGACGACAAGATCTTTTCCCAAGATTCGATGGAATCGAAACCGCCCGACGGATGCTTATAATTATGATCGACTTGGTTGGCGTCCAACGCCTTAGAATAGAATGCCAAGCGATGCAGTTGGCCTTCCCATGGTCGATCGCCGGTTAATTCATTTCCGATCGCTAATTGAAAACCTGAATCCCATGAACTGAGATCGCCGTCGTACTTCTTTTCGGCAACTTGTTTAGCGTCGACGAAGATTCGTAAGACTCCGCCAGAATCGAACGTAACGACGACATGCAGCTTGTTCGTTTTGACGACGCTTGGCGTCGCCAGCGATGGCAGTCCGTTACCATCTGTTTTTGTGGTCCGCAGACGAAAGTCGAACCGATCGCCATCTTGGCCGAGCGTAAAATTACGCTGACCAGAATCTTTAGAAAGGGTCACGATTCGGGCCGGACCCGACTGGTTAGCCTTTGACGGCGAAATCCATGTCTCGATCGAAAATTGGCCACTGGATTGAATCGCCTTGATCAATTCTTTCGGCGGTTCGGAGGTTTGAAACGGGGTGCGATTACCGGCGACGAATTCGAGCGTCATGCCTGGTTCGATTAGGTTTTTTAGCTTTGCAGATTCCGAGGATGGAACGTCGATGATCGCCAACAATCCGTCGATCGGCTTGGATATGGGCGATACGCCGGCACCAGGCTTTTCTGTTGCCTTGTCGGCGCTGAATCGTTTTCTTGCATTAGCCTGAAACAGATCGATCTTACTGGTCAAGTCTGCCAGTTCTTTTTCGAGATCCGATTGACGTTTTCGGTCACGCGAGGCCTTAATGTCTCGACGTTCGTCTTGCTGTTGCGTCACGCCACCGAGCAGTGCAACCGTATTGAAATAATCGACTTGAGAAATCGGATCGAACTTATGATCGTGACATCGGGCGCAGTTTACGGTCAATCCCATAAAAGCTTGGCTCAAGGTTGCCACAAGATCTTCCATGTGTTCCTGCCGCGCCGCCGACTTCATGACAGACGAACCTTCGAGGTGTGCGACTTGGTCCCAGGTTCCGCAGACGTGATAGCCTGTTGCGATCAACGCATCCAAGTCGTCTGGGTAAAGCACATCGCCAGCAATCTGCTGTCGGACAAACTCATCATAAGGCAGGTCACGATTGAGCGATTGAATGACCCAGTCGCGATAACGCCATGCGTTTTCGCGAATTCGATTTCGTTCGAAACCTTGGCTTTCACCGAAGCGAACGACGTCAAGCCAATGGCGTGCCCAACGCTCGCCATAATGAGGCGAATCGAGCAGTTCGGATACAAGATTTTCATAGGCATCGGGCGACTGGTCCGCAACAAATCGTTCAACTGCGGCAGGGTCTGGCGGCAAGCCGATTAAATCGAAATAGAGCCGGCGGATCAGAGTGCGGCGGTCGGCGGGGGCGGCAGGCTTCAGTCCAGCGGACTCAAGCTTTGCGAGCACGAAATAGTCGATGTCGCCCAGCGGCCATGATTTCATCTGCACCGATGGACGTGCTGGTTTTTGCACTGGTTGCAACGACCACCAGTCGTATCCGGCGCGATTGGGACTGCTGTAAGCGAACGGGTCGATCGTATCCAGAGTCCATGGGGCGCCCGCGTTGATCCAAGCTTTTAATAAGGATTTATCATCGTTGGATAATGGCGGACGATCTTTAGGCATTGAGTCTGACGAAACGTGTTCCCATAACAAGCTTTGGTCTAAGTTTCGCGGTGCGATTGCCAGACCACTTTCGCCGCCTGACAGCGCTGATTCTTTTTGCGACAGATCCAATCCGCCTTCGCGATTGGTTGTCGTGTGACATTCCAAGCAATGACGTGCCAAAAGCGGTGCGATCTTCTGCTCGAATGGCGACGCATTGCCTGGTGCTGAAGCGATGGTGGGCTGTGACCTAGCCAGCGGAACGGTGAGCGCGAAAAAAATGAGCAGGTTGGTGGCGGTCAAGTGAGTCCGTTGGTCTATCATGCTTAACCTCACACGTTTTTTGCGACTGGCGGCGAGTAAAGGTCGTTTTGAAAAGTCGAATCAAGCGAAAAGAAGTCCATTGAACCGAACGTTTACCTATGAATACTATCTCAATCCGCGTTCAAGTGTTTGCGACGTTCGTCTGCGGCGGCCTTTTTTTCCTGGCCACGTCGGTTGCTGGATTTTCAGCCGATTCAGTCGCCGCTGTGTCCACCAAGCCGAACATCGTCATCATTTATGCTGACGATTTGGGTTATGGCGACGTCCAGTGTTACAACCCCCAGCGTGGCAAGATCGCAACGCCGCATATCGATCGCCTGGCATCGCAAGGGATGCGTTTTACCGATGGGCATTCATCGTCGGGCGTCTGTTCACCATCGCGATACGCGTTGCTGACCGGTCGTTATCATTGGCGCACGACGCTGCAATCGGGGA
>DNWZ01000097.1 GCA_003506095.1 Planctomycetaceae bacterium
CGCCGCGATACGGCACCGTGTGTCGCCTTGGCGGCGGCATTGATTGCGGCTGAAGATCCCGACGCGATTCTTGTCGTGATGCCATCGGACCACGTGATTGAAGACGTCGTGGCGTTCCAGAAGGCGGTCGCCCACGGTGCGTCACTGGTGGAGGCCGATCCGTCGCGGATCGTCACTTATGGTATTCGTCCGAGCTATCCGGCGGAGTCGTTCGGGTACATCCAGCGTGGCCAAGCGATCGGTGACGACGCCAGTGCGTTCAGTGTGCTGCAATTTCGCGAGAAGCCCAACGCGGCGACTGCGGCAGAGTATTTGTCCAGCGGCAACTTTTACTGGAACAGCGGCATTTTCTTGTGGCGTGCCAGCACGATTCTCGACTTATTGCGAAAGTTCGAACCGGAGATGGCGGCGCACATCGATGTGATCGGGGCCGCGGCTGGAACGGCGGCGCTGGACGAGGTGATGGGGGCTGAGTTCGAAAAGATTGTTGGCAAGTCGATCGATTACGCGGTGATGGAGCGTCATGACAACGTCGTCGTAATCGAAGCGCCGTTTGATTGGGACGACGTCGGCAGTTGGCAGGCGATTTCGCGGTTGAACCCGCCGGATGCGGCGGGGAATTCCGCGCGGGGATTGCACGTGCCGATCGACACGACAGATACAATTGTCTATGGCACGCCGGATCATGCGATCGTCACGATTGATGTGAAAGACTTGATTGTCGTCCACACCGCTGATGCGACACTGGTTGCGTCCAAGCGAGCCGAGGAGCGGGTGCGGGAAGCGGTGAAGGAGTTGGAAGTGCGTGGATTGGAAGAGTTTTTATAAATTGAAATGGCATAAAAAAATATGATAAGAATCGTCAACAAGAAGAGACGCCCGTCCCGATCGCGGCGATTTGCGATCGCCTCGTTATTGATGATCCATGGCGGAGTTCCGTTAATGGTCGTCGGGACCGCAGGGATTCATGCATCCGCCGTTTTTGCACAAGAGAAACAGAACCAAAATCTTATGAATATGAATGCTCCGCTACTGCAACCATGGCCGGGTCCGTATGCCGGTGTTCCGCCTTGGAACTTAGTCCGCGTCGAAGAGTTTGCCAGCCAATTTGATGTGGCGCTGAAGATCGCTGAAGATGAAATCGCGGCGATCGCCAATCAGACTGATCCCGCGACGTTTGAGAATACGATTCTTGCGATCGACAACGCGGGGCAAGCGTTGGAGCGACTGGAAACGCTGTTTGACGTCCATTCGTCCAACTTAAACATTGGGCCGATTCCGGATATTGAGAGGATTGTGGCTCCGAAGTTATCGGCATACTCAGACAGCATCATTCAAAATGAAAAGCTGTTTCAGCGCATTGAAGCGGTTTATCAGGGTGATCAGATGAAGACGTTGACTGCGGCGCAGCAGCGTTTGGTCGACGATAAGTATAAGACGTTTGTTCGTCGTGGGGCGAAATTGAGTCCTGAGAACAAGGCGAAGCTGTCACAAATCAATATGCGGCTAGCGAGGTTGTTTACTGACTTTAATCAGAACGTTTTAGAAGACGAAAAACGTTATATCACTTGGATCGATGACGCGGCGGACTTGGCCGGTTTGCCCGAGAGCACGATTGCGGCGATGGCGGGTGCGGCGGTCGAAGCGGGATCGGGCGACGAAAAGGCGAAAGGGAAATGGGCTGTTACCAACACTCGGTCGTCGATGGATCCGTTTTTGACGTATGCGGATAATCGATCGCTGCGCGAGGTGGTTTGGAGAAACTATTACAGTCGCTGTGATCACGATGACCAATTCGACAACAAGGGAATCATTCGTGAGATCGTGGGCTTGCGTCTTTCGCGGGCAAAGTTGCTCGGTTATCCCACGCATGCCCACTGGCGCATGGAACCGACGATGGCCAAAGATCCTCAGGCGGCGATCGACTTGATGATGAAGGTTTGGCCCAAGGCGGTTGCGCGGGTTGGTGAGGAAGTGGCGGACATGCAAGCGATTGCGGACCGTGAGGCCGCAGCGGCGGGTCGCGAGAAGATTACGATCGAGCCTTGGGATTATCGATACTATGCGGAGAAGGTTCGCAAGGAAAAGTACGACCTGGATTTCAATGAGGTGGAGCCTTACTTGCAACTGAACAAGTTGCGCGACGCGATGATGTGGGTTGCCGAGGAATTGTGGGGGTTGCGATTTGAGCCGGTTTCGGGCTTGCCGGTGTTTCATCCCGATGTAAAAGTTTGGGAAGTGAAGGACCGGGAAGGGTCGCATGTTGGGTTGTGGTACTTTGATCCTTATGCTCGAACCGGCAAACGCAGCGGTGCCTGGATGAGTGATTATCGTGCCCAGCAGCGGATTCCCAAGGTTGTATCGCCGATCGTTTCGAACAATTCGAACTTTGTGAAATCAGGCGATGGCCAGGCGGTGTTGATTTCGTGGGACGATGCGGTGACGTTGTTTCATGAGTTTGGGCACGCCTTGCATGGGTTGTTGTCGGACGTGGATTACAAGGCACAGGCGGGGACGCGGGTTGCGCGGGATTATGTCGAGTTTCCCTCGCAGGTATTGGAGCATTGGTTGCCGACGACTGCGGTGTTAGAAAAGTATGCGCTGCATTATCAGACTGGCGAGCCGATGCCGGCGGCGTTGTTGCAGAAGATTCGCAATGCGTCGCAGTTCAATCAGGGGTTCGGCACGGTTGAATATTTGGCCAGCGCGATTGTCGACATGAAGCTGCACACGCACACTGGCGGTGACATTGATCCGGACGAGTTTGAGCGGCAGACGTTGAAGGAAATCGGGATGCCGCGTGAGATGGTGATGCGACATCGTACGCCGCATTTTTCGCACCTGTTCAGCAGCGACAGTTATAGCGCGGGCTATTACAGTTATTTGTGGTCGGATGCTTTGACGGCCGATGCGGCCGAGGTATTTGAAGAGTCTGCGGGTGGATACTTTGATCCGGCGGTTGCGAAGAGTTTGCGAGACAACGTTTTGTCGGTGGGCGATACGATCGATCCGGCGGAGAGTTTCCGTCGCTTCCGAGGGCGTGATGTGGATACCTGGGCGCTACTTCGCAAGCGTGGTTTTCCGACGGATTGATTGTGCTAATCCATTACCCAGCCCGTTGGGCTGGGCTAGGTAAATTGCTGGGCCTTTGGCCCGAAGGATTTGAAGACGAACCCATGGGGGTCACAAACTAAAACAGATCACCCCAGACAGCGTCGATCAGGTCGGTATCTGACTCCGATTTCTCTTCATCGCGAGTCTCAGCGACTCCGATGGCGAGCAATTCGAACTCGTCATCCTCCCATTCAAAGCTTGAGATCGGATTACCCGATGGTTCCGATACGAACGCCACTTCGGGATCTGGGGATGGCACCGTTTGAGTAAGCGTGGTGGAGGTAAAGCCGGCAGCGATAACTGGGGGCGCCCAAACAAACGATTCACCTTCGCTAGAAGCCCGATTCCGATTGTCTTCGGCGACTTGAATCAGAACAAGCAACGCGTCGAGCGGTTCGATCAGTCCGTTTCCGTCAACGTCGTAGAATCGCAGCGGCGCTTCGGGGGCAACCATATCAGCCGGAAGCGAACCGGTTATCCCTTGTTGTTGAGCCAGCGCGAACCGAGTCAGAACAAGCAACGCATCGAACGGTTCAACCGAACCGTCGGAATTGACGTCTCTAAATTGAATCGGGTTCTGTGCCGGGCTGGCGACCACTTGGACGGTAACCGTCGCTACGCTGCTGGGTCGCCCCAGGACATCATAGATTCGATACTGGAATGAATCGGTTCCAAAGAAATTAGGGTTGGCCTCATAGGTGATTGTGCCATCTGGCTCGAACCTTACGGTGCCGTTTGCAGGTGGCGTGACGATCTCGATCGTTGACAGATCGAGTGGTACATTCGTCGGGGTAACGGAAGTTTCGGCGTCGATTGAGACGGGCCCGACGAGCCATGTTCCGATCAATTCATTTCTGGCGACGCTTGACGGAGCGACATCGATGGTGATGGTTTGCTGGGTGCTTTGTTGTCCCAAGTTATCGGCGATGGTGTAGCCGATAACGTCTTGTCCTTGGAACGTACTAAACGGGGTATAAGACAAGGTGCCATCCCCGCGAACCACCAAGATTCCGTTGGTCGGTTGGCGTGTGATAAAGATCGATGCCGGATCAATCGTGCCATCGATATCGGTGGCTTGCCTGTCCGGTCTATTCTCGATCAATGAAATGATGACTTCTTGACCAGTCGCAGCGAGGACCGTGAATGACTGGGCCACTGGGGCATCATTGATACCAGCGACGTCGACGAACACCGTCGCAACATTGCTGATTGCGCCGGCCGCGTCTCGCACCCGGAAGGTGAATCGGTCACGCAGGGTTTGGCCAGGTGCAAGTTCTTGGAGACTTTCGGACGTAAGCGGGTTGTAAACGATTCGTCCATCTGTACCGATCGAGATTGTCGCACCTTGGGTCGAGAATCCGTTGACATCGATAATCGACAGCGTTTCAAGAGGATTGGTGATCAAGTCTGGATCGATCACGAGGTCGAGCAACTGGCTTGGTACGATCCTGAGCAGATTATCCTCGTCGCCATTGAGCAGAACGTCGTTTGCGACTGGGACATTGTTGTCGTCGATAATCGTGATCGTTAGCGGTACGGCTTGACTTCGTGTGCCTAGCGAATCGATCGCATTGACTTGCAAGACGACTTGGCCAGCGGCAAACTCGGCCGGAGTGAAGGTCAGTACGCCATTGGGTGCAATTGCCGGAGCGACGGCGAACAGGCTGGCGGACGTCGATGGCATGATGATCTCGAACGAAACGCCTTGCCCGGCTTCGTCGATCGCGGTTGCAGGTCCTGGAAGGATACTGGTGGCCCACTGGGTCGTGAACGCACCACTGTCTTCTTCGACGATCACGTCGTCGCCGGCGACGAATTGCGGCGGGTCGTTAACCGCGCCCACGGTGATCGTGAAGCGTTGGGGGACCGTTGCGTCGATGTCACCGCGAACCGAATTGCTGCCGCCGTTATCCCGCAGCACGACGTCGAAGACGGCAATGCCGTTGGCGTCAGGAGCGGTTTGATAGTTCAACCGTGCATTATTGCCGACGATGGTTGCCGTCGGTGGTGTGATGAACAGTGGTGAGAAGAGTGTCGAGCCAGCGGACATTACTTGCGTGATCTCGAACGAAAGCGTTTGACGCGTGACCGACGGCAGGCCAACGACAGTGCCATTGCGTTCATCGTCGGCCCCTGATGGGCCTGGTTGAATGCCTGTGGCCCAGTTTTGGATCGTCACCAAACCTTGATCTTCGTTCGATGAAGCATTGCCGCCGCCGAAGAACTGCGGTGAGTCATTAACCGGTAACACATTGATCGTCACCGATCCAGTGATACTCAGCGGATCGGGACGAGTGGCACCGCCGGTGCCAACATCAACGCTGACGCCGTTATCCATGGCGACGAACGTAAACGTATCAAGCCCCACAAAATGCTGACGCGGGGTGTAGCGAAGGTGTGTCACCACGCCGCTTGAATTGCGAATTTCCTGAAGCGAACCGTTCTGAGCGGTGACCGGTGGGAAGGGAACCGTCAACGAAAGCGTCTGATTGCCACCGACGATTGCCGATGTCTCGTTCGCAGGCCCGACACGGAAATTATCAAGCAATCCGAGGGTGCCAGTAAAGCCCGACAACGGCAAATCGATCGTGAGATCTTCCAGCAATTCATATTGAATAGGGACAGGGTTGGGTACCAAAACCGGTCGATCATTGGTCGGTTGGATCTGAATCGTGATCGTCTGAGGTAGTGACGTATTGAGGTCACCACGGTCGGGATCGTCCGCACCATTGTCGATCAACAAAACTTCGAATCGGAAGACACCAAAGGCGTCTCGTAAAGGCTGGAACGTAAGCGAGCCGAAGTCAGAAATCTCGGGGTAGCCAGCACCAAACGGATCGTTTGCGCCGCCACGGGTAAAGTCTAACGGGTTCAGTTGGAAACGAACGGTTTGCGAGCTCTCGTCAGGCGCATTGGGAGGGCCGGGCAGGATGTTGGACGCGAATCCGGCGCGCGAGATTTGATCTGTATCTTCGGCGGCCTCAACATACGGAGCACCGATTGAGAACTGCGGCCGATTGTTGGTCGGGTTCAAACGCAGTTCGACCTGTCCGGTTGCCGTGCGGAAATCATTGACCAGTGAGCCATCTGCAAACGGCGTGATCGCCAAGACATAAGTCTGGCCGTTATCAATGACCGAGTAGGTGAATCGATCCAATCCGCCGTTAATCAAATTGACATTGGGTCGTGGGCGATAGTTAAGCCCCTGTCGTCCGTCAACGGTAACGAGGGTCAAGGTTCCGCCGAGCGGTGTGGTCGTCGGTGGGAAGCTGTTGATGAAGACGGTTTGGGATCCGCCGGGCGTGCCATCGGCTTCGTTGTTCGGGCCAACAGCAAACACATCTAACAATCCGATTTGGTTGTAAGCACCGACCAGATTGGTACCGCGGAGTGGAATGAAGAAATCGACTGGAGTTCCACCGGCCTGCGAGTTGTTTTCACGCAGCGTGTAAACAATCGTACCGTCGTTTCTTACTTCCCATCGGTAATCAGCGTTCACGCTGTCCACATCCGACGTGTTTAATCGGGCGGGATTGAAGACCGGACGATCGTTAACTGGTTGAACGTTGACAGTGAAGGTCGCATCGGTGGACCTTGGAACAAAACCGACGGTGGATTCGAAGTCGGTTGCCCGCATCACGATGATCGCCGTACCGACTGCGTCGGGTGCGGGGAACAACGATAGTACACCGCCGGGCGAGACGACTGGTGGGAGGCGGAACAATCCGGTCGGGACGATCGAATCACCCGCAACGAACGAGAACGAAACGGTTTGTCGTTGACGCTCATCCAAAGCCCTGTCGCCCGATGGGAAAATCTCTGTAGCCCAGTTGGATACTACGGTGGTGCCGTTGTCATCTCTTTCCAGGATATTGACTAACGGCTCAAACTCGAAGATCGGTGGATCATTGGTCTGAGTAACGGTCAGGGTGATTGTCGCCGGTTGCGATCGCAATTGAGTGAGCGGGATCGTGCTGTCGCTTGTGTTACCTAAATGATTGACGAATCCGCTTCCCGGTAGAGTGGTTTGGCCGTCGTCTTGAATGATGTAAGTAAAGAGGTCGACCGGATCGAATGGCGATCGCTCGTTATAATCTACCGCCGGCAAATAGCTGCCGGACACAAACGCACCGTTATCAAAGACGAAAGTCAAAAGGCCGTTGGTGACCGTAGGTCGAGTCACCGTACCCGTACCATTTACCAGTCCTGGTTCATCGACCAACACGTCGATATCTGGAGTACCTGGAACACTAAAGGCGACCACGCGGAGCACTTGTTCGCTCTCGTTGTAAGGAGCGATCAATGTGGGCGGGAAGCCACCAGCGGCATTCGGAAACTCCGGTGCGACACCTTGAATCAGTCTCGCCGCATCGAAGTTCAGCAAGGCGACTTGATTGTCGAATTCAACGGCTTCGACGACATTCAAGGTTCTGTTAAAGGCCACGGGCGCGTCATTGATCGGATTGATCGTGACGGTCAGGGTTTGCGTTGTCGTCCTTGGGTTGACCGGATCATTATCCGTTGCGGTGACCAGGTAGACGGCAAAGCCGAACGCATCTGCGGCCGGGAAAATCGTCAACGTGCCGGTACCATCGGCCCAGTTGTTGGGGCCACCGGTAACGGCAATGGTCGGGTCTTGTGTCATCATCCCAGCCGGGACATTGATCTCGGTGACCGAGAACGAAACGTTTTGGCGTTCCAATTCGTCACGAGCGGTCATCGGACCTGGTGCGACACCGGTCACGAACGCCGTTCGTATCACCGATTCTCCTAGGTTCTCATCAAAGCTGACACCTGAAGGCATCGTGAAGATCGGCGGATCGTTCTTCTGGGTAATGGCCAGAGTGACTGTCGCCGCGACCGAACGTCGTTCGGGAATCGTGATCGTGCTGTCAGTGTTGATGCCCAGATGGCCAATAAATCCGCTGCCGGGCAACGTGGTCCGACCGTCGTCGGAGATCACATAAGTGAACAGGTCGGTCGGATTGAACGGTGTTCGCTGGTTGTAATCGATCGCAGGCGTGTAACTGCCGCCTGTAAAGGCACCTCCAGCGAAATTGAACCGCAAGAGGCCGCCGTTGATCGTGGTGCGTGTGGCGAAACCGGTTCCGCCGATCAAATTGGCTTCGTCGATCATCACGTCGACATTGGGTGCACCTGGCACAGCAAAGGCAACGACGCGCAGCGCTTG
>DNWZ01000733.1 GCA_003506095.1 Planctomycetaceae bacterium
GAACTTTGGATTATTTTCGAACGCGTTGCACCCTGTCCTGCTCGATTGGCGCTCATTCAGATTCGGCACTGCTCCAGTCGTTTGCAGAATGCTCGCCAAACATTGCTTGAGTGCTCAGATGAAGCTCAATTGAATTGCCTTCACAGTTTTTTTGATTTTTTTGGCATTTTCTCGATACTTGCGTTATCTCCAAGAAATACCGCATTCCGGCATGAGTGCTGCGGGGGCGTCATTGCGAAGGCTTCGAACCTTTCGAGGTCATTTACCCCAATTTCATGCGAGGTTTGTTATGTCCCACTTTTCACTTGTTGCTGCGTTCGCCCTATCCGCGATTGTTCCGCTCTCGGCATTTGCTGACCAACATGAGGATTCGAAGATGAAAAAATGCGCCGAAGTCTGTGCCGCCTGCCAAGTCGAGTGCGATAGCTGTTTTGATCATTGCCTGAAAATGCTTTCCGAAGGGAAAAAGGAGCATCAGGCAACCGCAAGAATGTGCGCTGACTGCGCCGAGTGCTGCAAAACATGCGCGACACTGTGCGCCCGCAACAGTCCCTTAGCTAAGCCTATGCTCGAATGCTGCGTTAAGTGTTGTGAAGAGTGTGCGGCTGCGTGTGAAAAGTTTCCCGATGATGAACATATGGCCGCGTGTTCCAAATCCTGCCGAGAGTGCGCGAAGGAATGTCGCGACATGCTCAAGCAAGTTCAGAAATGATTGCATAGCACCAACCGGGAAGTAAAAGGAAGAGTCTGTTGTTTCGGGCCGCGCTTCAGGCGCGGCTCGAAACCGAACTCATCGCCACGACCTTAATCGCAATGCGTTTGTCACGACAAAGAAGCTAGAGAGACTCATCGCCAGACCTGCCGCTATCGGTGACAGACTCAGACCCGTCATGGGTTTAAGCAGGCCGGTTGCAATGGGAATAAGCAAAACGTTGTAGCCAAATGCCCAACCCAGATTCTGCTTGATGTTCAACATCACGGCCTTCGACAAGCTTATCGCACGTGGAATGTTCTGAATGTCGCCAGACATCGCAATCACATCGGCGCTCTCGATCGCAAGGTCTGTTCCTGTGCCCATCGCGATGCCGACATCGGCGATCGTTAATGCCGGAGCATCGTTCAAGCCATCGCCCACGAAAGCCACACGTCGTCCGTCTCGCTTGAGCGTGTATACCACGTCTGCCTTGTCATTCGGACGCACTTCTGCATAGACCATCGTTGCTGGTATCCCGCAGCGATCTGCAATGGATAACGCGGTTCGCTCATTGTCACCTGAGATGAGCGCCACTTCGTAGCCCGATTGTTTTAGTTGCTCCACAGCACTTGGTGTCGATGGTTTGATGGGATCGGAAACGATCATGATCGCAGCGAGCGAACCGTTGACGGCTGCAAAAAAGTATCCGCTTCCCTCGGACATTGCATCAGCTACTTGTGCATCCAACGGCGATGTATCGATGTGGCGTTCTCGCATCAACTTTTCCGAGCCGATGAGTACCCGGTCGCCGTTGGATAACTCGGCTTCAACTCCTGCGCCTGCGATGGCGTTGAAGCTACTTACGGTAAGAGGCGACTTGCGCCCTTTGGCAGCGGCATCCACAATAGCCGTGGCCAAGGGGTGCTCCGATCGCTGCTCTACGAGAGCCAGTTGGGCCAGCAAGTCGTCACTTGAGAACGGTGGCAATACGTGGAATAGCGAGAGATGCGGTTTTCCAACCGTCAGCGTTCCGGTTTTATCAAAAGCGATCAATGCAACTTGGCTCAAAGACTCGATGGCATCAGTCGATCGAAACAGAAGCCCTTGTTGCGCCGCCTTGCCCGTACCCACCATCACACTCGTCGGAACCGCGAGTCCCATTGCACATGGGCAAGCAATAATGAGTACAGCGACCGCATGGATGAGTGCTTGATCGATTGAGCCGCCAGGCATTACGAAAAGCCATGCGAGGGCAGTAAGCAATGCGATCAACAACACCACGGGTACAAAGTACGCGACGACTCGATCAGCAATGCCTTGAATGCGCGGCTTGGAAGCCTGCGCAGATTCAACGAACGCCACGATCTTCGCTAAAGTCGTGTCGGCTCCGATGGCAGTGGCTCGAAACTGAATACTTCCGCTGCCGTTGATCGTACCTGCCACCACTTCGTCCCCCGCTTCCTTGGCCACTGGTACGCTCTCACCAGTCACCATGCTCTCATCGATATAGGTAGAGCCGCTAACGACCACACCGTCCACTGCGATGGCAGATCCAGGGCGGACTTCAACAATATCATTAAGGACAACAGCCTCCGCAGGAATGGTTACCGCTTCACCGTTGCGTATAACCGTGGCCATTTTCGGGACCAGTTTTAGCAGTACCTTCATTGCGTCCGACGCTTGATGCCTGGACTTCGTTTCAAGGAACTTGCCTAACAAGATCAGCGTGATCACCACCGCTGACGCTTCAAAGTAGACATGGCGCGACTGCGGAGGAATCCACTGAGGAAAAATCGTGACAACGGTGCTGTAGAGGAAAGCGGCCATCGTCCCCAGAAGAATCAGCGAATTCATATCGGGAGATGTTGAAAAGAGGCTTTTTGCGCCTAGCCGAAGGAAGCGTCCGCCGAACCAGAACTGAACAGGAATGGCCAAGCCGAGCATGACCCAATTCCACTGCTCCATCGACAACCAGGACATCATCAAACTCATGACTCCGTGGGACAACATGGGAGCCATCGCCAGCACAACGATCGGTAATGCAAAGATCGCTGCCCCGACGAACAAATGCCACAATCGCTGAGCTTCTAAATCGTTGTCCTCAATCGAACCCGCGTTTCGCACCGTGGAGAGCTCAACCGGCTCATAACCCAGCTTTGTAATCGCAAGCTGGATCGTTTCGAGTTCGCCAGCCTGTGGAAAATGGTCGAACTCGACCGCCGCACGCTCCGTCGCGAGGTTGACTGAAGCGCTGGTCACTAATGGAATCTTGCGCAGTCCATTTTCGACGCGTCGGACACACGCAGCGCAGGTCATGCCCTTTACGCCAATCTCGACCGTCTGCTCAGCATTCATCATTATCCATCTCCTCGTTTGAGAAGCCCCACCACTTGGCTAGAGGTTGCTAATTTGAGGCTACTGCTTCATAGCCGGCTTCTTCGACGGAGGCCACGATTGATTTGTCGACGAATTGCCCCTCGACGACTGCTTTCCCTGCTTTCAAATCAACCTGGGCCGCGGTTACGCCATCGGTGGCTCGGATGGCTGACTCAACCGCTGATTTACAGTGGCCGCATGTCATGCCAGTGATCTGGAAGGCCTGTTTACGTGGTTCTTGGTTCATTTTTGCGTCCCTTATTGGCGTAGAGCTGAAGTGGCCGTATCGCTAGGTTGGATGCCGGCACCGCGTTGATTCTTCAGGTAGAATGGGCCTGTTCGCGAGGAAATCTGCCGGCACTTCGACTCGCGGAGCCAAAATCGGAAAAAAATCGGAATTTCCGTGAAGGAACGCCGCTTGAGGTCCATCCAAAGCACGTAAGCGTCGAAATTTGAAGAAAAAGCACGAGTCATGTCATCACTTACCCTCCATATCGTTTTGCTGTTCGCGGTAGCGTACAGTCAAATCTTTGGCGGAGTTTCGTGTTGCTGCCTCTCGCGAACGATCATTACAAGTCTGGCGACTGCGCAAGGGGCTGCGCCAGCCAGCGTTGATCACGCGATGCCAAACGTGGCCCTTACGCCGAAGTGCCCCAAATGTGCTGCTGCCCAAGCATCCGGTGCGAGAAGTGTGAATTCCGAGGGACTTCGAAGTTCCAGCGTTGCGGGGAGCAACGAATGCCAGTGCGCGAAAGCGATTTCTAACGCTACTGCTCAGCACGAACCTCGATCTCTGTCCATTGCTGTACAGTATATCGCGACTACCCCAGCGACTTGGGACGTCATCCCTCGTGCACAACGGATTGTGTTTCAAAGACTTGCAGTCCCAATTCCCTTCGAGGGTTGTTCCTGGCAGTCGATCGCCTGTGTTTGGAAGAAATGAGAAGACCGACAATCCGATAGCTTCGGGATTGTTGACTGGCTGTGTGCTTAACTTCAGGCACACACCACTGGCTTTTTAGTTTCTTATACAAAATAGGTGAATCATGTTGACAAAACTCGCTCTTTTGAGCGTTCTCGCTCTTTCCGCAGTTTCCTACTCGGTAAATGGAAGTCAGCAAAGCACGAATGCAGCGTCTGAGGCCTCCGTTAGCGAAGCTTCCTGCTGCATGAAAAATGCTTACTGCTGTGCTGTAGATCAACCTTGCTGCCTTCGCTAGATCGACGACAAGTACGGTCTGAGATTGAGTCCTGCTCGAAGCTTCCGAAGGCTTCGGGCAGTTTTCTCTTTTCGGCGGGAAGGAGTGAAGAATGATACCAACAGAGTCATCCAATGAGATGAATGGAAAAGCGGAGGATCGTGCATCACCGCTGACTAAAGAAGAATTGACGCTGTGGATTAGTCGTGCCAGCAACGGACATCGAGAGTCACAAAAGCACATTTACGAGCTATTGGCAGCCAGGTGCTATCGAGTCATTCGAAAGATTGTTGGCGATAGTCATGCTGACGACGTGATGCAGGACTTCGTTATCCACTTGTTTTCGAGGCTTAGTCAGTTTCGTTTCGAATCGACGCTCGAAACATGGGCGCACCGCATGGCTGTGAATCAAAGCTTGCAGTACCTGCGAAAAATGAAACGGGAAGAACAGCGCATTCAAAAAGTCGCGGAGGCTGGAGAAGTGTCTTTAGATTTTAATCAAAAGATTCAAGCAGACGAAGATATCGAGGTTCTTGAGTTGGCTATGCAGCAAATCACGGGTGAGCAGCGAGCGATTTTGCACATGAAAGAAGTCGAAGGGCTTGGATACTCAGCGATCGCAAGCGTTCTGGGCATACCCGAAGGTACCGTTGGTTCACGACTAAACAAGGCTAGAAACGAATTGAGGACTTCTCTGATCCACTTGGGCTGGGAGGCATAAGAATGAATTGCGATATGGTTGCAGAGCACTTGTCGGCGTACATCGACCAAGAGCTCGACACCGCGGCTTGTCTCCAACTGGAGGAGCATGTTGAGCAATGCGATGCATGCCGTGGGCTGATGTCTGAATACCGCTCGATGGGCGTATTGATGCGACGTTCGGAGCGGATAGTCGATACGGAAGCAGTATGGGAACA
>DNWZ01000732.1 GCA_003506095.1 Planctomycetaceae bacterium
TCGAACGCTGCTGACGGTATCGGGTGCAGCGGTCGCGATGTTCGTTTTTTGTTTCGTTGGCTCTGTTCAAGAAGGGCTTCATCGGCTGACGACGGGTTCCGATGCGGATCGCAGCTTGATTGTGTTTCAGGAAAATCGCTTTTGCCCAACCACCAGCCGCTTGCCAGAGGATTATGCAACGAAGATCCGTGAGATTAATGGGGTGCGCGATGTCATGCCTATCCAAGTGTGGACGAATAACTGTCGAGCAAGCTTGGACATCGTGGTGTTCAACGGTGCCGACCCCATCCAGATCCAAAAGTCGCGACCACTCACGCTTGTAAGCGGTAGCTGGCAACAGTTTCAATCACAACGCGATGCAGCCATTGTCGGGCGCAATGTTGCGAATCGTCGAGGCTTAAAAGTCGGCGACCAGTTTTCGATCGGTGACATTTCGGTGCGGATAGCAGGGCTTTTTTCGTCGACGGTGCCTTCCGAAGAAAACCTTATTTATACGAGTCTCGCTTTTCTGCAGTATGCCCGCGGCCTCAACGCAGCCGGACTGGTTACTCAGCACGAGGTCCAATTGACCGACGATGCCGATCCCGATCGCGTGGCAAGTGAAATCGACTCCAAGTTGCGAGCTGGTGCCGTGGCAACCAAAACGCGTCGTAAAGGAGCGTTTCAAGCGAGCACACTTTCGGATCTTGTCGACCTCATCGGGTTTGCCCACTGGCTCGGCTACGCGTGTGTCGGTCTGGTGTTATCGCTTGTGGCTACTACAACGGTCATGAGTGTCCAGGATCGCATCAAGGAATACGCAGTGTTGCAGACCATCGGCGTGCGTCCTCTAACCACCATGCGTCTGGTTCTCACCGAAAGCACACTCTTATGCTTGGTGGGAGGCGTAACCGGAACGTTGCTTGCGATGCTCGCGCTGAGTCTCGGTGGTTTTGCGATCGGAGCTGAGGGAGCGACTATTGCCTTCCGACCGTCCGTAGCACAGGCGTTTTCCGGATCAGCAATTTCCCTTTGTGTTGGCGTGATCTCTGGTTTACCTCCAGCAATCCAAGCTTCAACAATTTCAATCGTGCACGCTCTTCGTCAGTCATAGTCGCGAATAAAAGAAGCGTAGAGGAACCGACTGAATGGAAAGATTCCAGCGATGATACGCCAAAGGCAGCTCGCAAAAGGCGAACTGCCTACTAACGATTGTTCAAGGTGAGCACGGGCGATAAAAACTTTACTTCCCAGGCTTTGGTGCCGGCGTTTCATGATCGAGAGGCTCATGTCCACCTGCCGCATGGTGTGCGGCATCTTCGTGACCGAGCTCCTTTAGCAGCTTGTCGTGCTCCTTCTTCATTTCATCTAGCGATACTTGGATCTTGCTGCACATCTCTGCGCACATTTTTCCATCTGGTGATGATTTGCAGCATTCTTCATGAAGCGACTTCTGGACTGCGTTCGCTTGGCCGAGTTGCGTTTCGATCTTCTTGACTTGCGCGACAACCTTCGGGTTAGTTGCGTGTTCGTCACGAACAATTACCAAATCACGCTGAATGGCCTGCAATTGCTGACCAAGCATCTGGGATTCTGCTTGCGTCACCTGCGTTTGAATCATCGGCGATTGAGTCGCATACCGCTGGATTCCAGTTGAATAGTCTCTGGCATGTTGGATGTTGCGAGACGTTCGCTGGTTGGCCCAAAAGCCAGCCCCATTGTTTCTCGACACCTTGTCATTGATCCGTGATTGGGCTTGTGTCACTTGCGGAAAGGCAAGTGCGAGACCCGCTACCAGTGCGATCGAAGCTGCAAATTTTCCAAAACTTTCGATACTCATCATAGTTCCCTTCAAGAACATGAATTGCGACATCGTGAATACAAAGATGTCGACTTCTGTGAGGTCGTGAACCGCCATCCGGTCCACACATGCAAGTTTGATGCTTCGCTCGCGACTCACCTTCAGAAATAAAACTGATTCGGAGCATGAATGTCGAAGTAATGTTGAATGCGTGTCGGGATCTCGGATTGACGAAGGCCGGTTTGCTAGCGAGTGCGGGGGTCACCCACGTATTGTCCAACTTTACTCGGCTCGAAGCTTGACGAAACGCAGTAGTAAGCTCTTCTCCAGCCAACAAACGCACAAAACGTTGTTACTCCACAAACTTCGAATCCCATCCGTTTTACAGCCTGAATCGCTCGTGCATTGTTGGCGTCAGTCGTTAAAGCAATTCGCAGGACTCCGTCCGCCCTAAGAATCTCTGCTGCCTGACTAATGAGCACTTGATATAACCGCTTTCCACGATGCTCAGGTTTTACGAATGCGGCGAAAAGATAAGCGGTCTCAGGATCCAGAAATAACGGAAGACCTGTCCATACATGTCCGCTGGAGTTATGCGCGGCTGGAATATCGCCCGTGCCAACCCAGGCATATGCAACAATCGCTTCGCTGGCCATTAATGCATAGCAACGAAATCTTTTACGATCGAGATATTGAAAAGCTTCGCACTGGAAGAGCGGGTTGCACTGTGAAAGAATATCGAAGCTCTCGACCGATAGTTCAATTAGTTCAATCCCGTCGGGTAACTTTTGTCCGGATGCAGCTAAGTGTTCGACGTTGGAACACATGAGCAGGCTGAAGTCGGCAATACCTACGCGTCGAAGTAGTGAATACACAAGCCTATCGATTTTTCGCGGAGCGAGCGTGAATGCTGCATCCGTTATCACCAATGTCTCATAACGCATGGCAACGCGCTCAATTCCTTCTTCGTTTGTGGATATAACGATTCCTCCCCGATCGTCGAGACAAATTTTTGTTCAATGCTTCCTAATTAACATTTCAGGCCAATGCGAATCTAGCCTCGCATTGAGTGTTGGTCGTTAAAGACAACCAACACTCTTTGACAACCTGCCGGTTTAACAAACGGGTTAGTATTGTTGACAATCTACTTGGCACCTGAGACGACCTTTTTCAGTCCCTTCTCGGATGGGCACATTGGGCACGTACCACTCTCGACACCCTGTGTGAGCGTGCTGGCGGCTGAGCTGGATTCTTTGCCTCCGCAACAAGTGGCCTCACAGGCATTGGAATCGCTTGTGCAGCATTCGCATGTGCACTGTGCGCAGTTACAAATCCCGGTTTCACAGCAGCAGCCGCCGTCGGTACAGCAACTGGAGCAAACGCATGATTGTGACACATCAGTGGTCGGGTTGCTTGCGACACTCGCCGCAATTGCAAGACTAACCGCAAAAAGAACCAACATCAAAAACATAGCTACTGACTTCATTTTTCAACCTCGTATTTCACTATTGGACCTCGCGTTGCATGAAACCACTTCCGCAACCTTGAGTTTGGATGCATTTGGCAGACACTTTCTTCAGCGAACTTTGGATTATTTTCGAACGCGGTGCACCCGTCCTGCTCGATTGGCGCTCATCCAGATTCGGCACTGCTCCAGTCGTTTGCAGAATGCTCGCCAAATCTTGCTTGAGTGCTCAGATGAAGCTCAATTGAATTGCCTTCACAGCTTTTTTGATTTTTTTGGCATTTTCTCGATACTTGCTTTATCTGCAAGAAATACCGCATTCCGGCATGAGTGCTGCGGGGGCTTCATCACGAAGGCTCGAACTTTTCGAGGTCATCTAAGCCAATTCAATGCGAGGTTTGCTATGTCCCACTTTTCACTTGTTGCCGCGTTCGCCCTATCCGCGATTGTTCCGCTCGCGGCATTTGCTGACCAACATGAGGATTCGAAAATGAAGAAATGCGCCGAAGTCTGTGCCGCTTGCCAAGTCGAGTGCGATAGCTGTTTCGATCATTGCCTGAAAATGCTTTCGGAAGGGAAAAAGGAGCATCAGGCAACCGCTAGAATGTGCGCTGACTGCGCCGAGTGCTGCAAAACATGCGCGACACTGTGTGCCCGCAACAGTCCCTTAGCTAAGCCTATGCTCGAATGTTGCGCCAAGTGTTGTGAAGAGTGTGCGGCTGCGTGTGAAAAATTTCCCGATGATGAACATATGGCCGCATGTGCTAAATCCTGCCGAGAGTGCGCGAAGGAATGTCGCGACATGCTCAAGCAAGTTCAGAAATGATTGCATAGCAACAACCGGGAAGTAAAAGGAAGAGTCTGTTGTTTCGGGCCGCGCTTCAGGCGCGGCTCGAAACCGAACTCATCGCCACGACCTTAATCGCAATGCGTTTGTCACGACAAAGAAGCTAGAGAGACTCATCGCCAGACCTGCCGCTATCGGTGACAGACTCAGACCTGTCATGGGTTTAAGCAGGCCGGTTGCAATGGGAATAAGCAAAACGTTGTAGCCAAACGCCCAGCCCAGATTCTGCTTGATGTTCAACATCACGGCCTTCGACAAGCTTATCGCACGCGGAATATTTTGAATGTCGCCAGACATGGCGATCACGTCGGCGCTCTCGATCGCAAGGTCTGTTCCTGTGCCCATCGCGATGCCGACATCGGCGATCGTTAGTGCAGGAGCATCGTTCAAGCCGTCGCCCACGAAAGCCACACGCCGTCCGTCTCGCTTGAGCGTGTATACCACGTCAGCCTTGTCATTCGGACGTACTTCCGCATAGACCATCGTTGCTGGTATTCCGCAGCGATCTGCAATGGATAACGCGGTTCGCTCATTGTCCCCTGAGATGAGCGCCACTTCGTAGCCCGATTGTTTTAGATGCTCCACTGCGCTTTGCGTCGATGGTTTGATCGGATCTGACACGATCATGATCGCGGCGAGCGAACCATCGACGGCCGCGAAAAAGTATCCGCTCCCCTCGGACATTGCATCAGCTACTTGTGCATCAAACGACGATGTTTCGATGCGGCGTTCTCGCATCATCTTTTCCGAGCCGATGATTATCGCGTGACCGTTGGATAGTTCGGCTTCAACTCCCGCGCCTGCAATGGCGTTGAAGCTGGTTACGGTAAGAGGCGACTTGGGCCCTTTGGCAGCGGCATCCACAATAGCCGTGGCCAAAGGGTGCTCCGATCGCTGTTCTACGAGAGCCAGTTGGGCCAGCAAGTCGTCACTCGAGAACGGTGGCAATACGTGGAATAGCGAGAGGTGCGGTTTTCCAACCGTCAGCGTTCCGGTTTTATCAAAAGCGATCAATGCAACTTGGCTCAAAGACTCGATCGCATCCGTCGAGCGAAACAGAATCCCTTGTTGCGCCGCCTTGCCCGTA
>DNWZ01000372.1 GCA_003506095.1 Planctomycetaceae bacterium
GCATCATGAATATCATGCTGGCCAGCGTTACAGAGCGGACACGTGAAATCGGTATCCGCCGTGCGTTGGGGGCCAAGCGAAAAGACATCGTTCGCCAATTCTTGGTCGAAACGATCGTGCTCAGCTTCTCGGGCGCAGCACTTGGGATTTTGCTCGGGTTCCTCGGCCCACCGATGTATCACGGATTGTTGTATGCCGTCGAAAAAACATCGCCCGAAAAGTTTGCTTCGTTGCCCGAAGCGATTCGTCAAGCGGAACCGGCAATCGTCTATGCCACAATCCCCTTGGCCGTTGGCATCGCGGTAACGGTGGGCCTGATCAGCGGCCTGTATCCCGCGATTCGCGCCGCCAAGATGAATCCGATCGACGCGTTGCGACATGAGTGATTTTCAAACACGTCGACGGCGTTGGTATTGGTATCCGGGAACAAAGAAGCAGATGGCTGCGACGATTCCGAAAACCAAATGTGCATAACGCGGTACGATCGCCATCACCACCGCAGTCGCCAGAAGTGCGGCGGCCTGGAAATAAAACAGGCCGCTGAACATCCCCGCTTTGACGATAAAGACGCTCGCGCTGATAACGCCAAGCAACGGCGACAGTGAAAGTACCGGCAACTGCAACCACCATTCCAGCGGAAACAGCAAAGCGATGCTGATCATGCTGCTGCCCCAAACGTGAGCGACTTGCCGTTCGACAAACGTGACCGGCCCGATCCGCTGACGCAATTTCCAGAACACGGCTGCCCATGCCCCCAGCCCAACGACCCAGACAAAGACATACGACAGAAGATTCTGGACTTCGCGATATTCCAATATCCATGTCAGCAGCGACGCGACCAGCAGCACCAGCGCGTGCCACATCCAAAGAACGCCCCAATTTTCTAATACGGTGGCATGATGGGTTTCGCGAAACAGGCGGGCAAGAACTTGGCCGAATCGTCCACTGGCGGCCAACACCTGTTCGTCACGCAAATACGCTTCGAGGTCGTCGGCCAATTCGTCGGCTGTCTCATAACGTAAATCGGCGGGCTTTTGTAAGCAGCGGATCACGATCATTTCCAGATCACGATCCAAACGCGGCCGCAGCGCTCGGGGTGGTGTTGGGTCTTGTTCAAGAACCAACATAACCAGTTCCATCATCGACTCGGCGACCAGTGGCGGGCGGCCGGTCAACGCGTGATAAAGCACACAACCAAGACTGTAGATATCGCTAGCCGGGCCAACATCGTCTCGCCTGCCGCTTGCCTGTTCAGGCGACATATACGAAGGCGTGCCGATCACCATTCCGCTGCGTGTGAGATCATTCTCCACGCCAAAACGTTTTGCCAAACCGAAGTCAGATACCATCGGCGTGCCGTCATCATCGATCAAAATGTTGGAAGGCTTTAAATCGCGATGAACAATGCCTTGACGATGCGCGAATCCGATCGCCCTTGCAATCGTTGCGATCAACTCGGCCGCCTCGCGCTCGGGCATAGGCCCGTCCAGCAATCGATCGGACAATGTCAAACCGTTGATCAGCTTCATACTAAAGAAAGGTCGCCCTTCAATATCGCCGACCTCATAAACCGGAACGATATGAGGATGCTGCAATCGAGCCGTCGCAGACGCTTCGGACAGAAAACGTTGCAAATCGTTATCGCTGGCCAATCGACCACGCAAAATCATCTTGACCGCGACACTGCGTCCGAGGCTGACTTGCATGGCGCGAAAGACGACCCCCATTCCGCCGCGGCCAATCTCTTCTTGCAATTCGTAATCGCCGATCGTCGTCGGCAACTGCAACCGCTGCCAACGACGATTCCCTTGGTCGCTCGGATCGGCTGCGGGCAACTGCTCCGACGCAACACCCGCGATGTCGGTCACCAAGACGGCTCCCCACAACCGCCGCAAATCGCTCGCTAATTCCGGATTCTGGTCGCAAATGGCCGCGAAGTCGACTTCGCGACCCGCCGCCACTTCGTCGGCCATGTCGGACAACAATGCAGCCAAGCGGTGATCATGCGGTGACCCACCCAAGCTGCTGTCACCGCCAAAGTCACTGTTGGAATTGCCGACGATCAAAGGGTCGTTGCCCTGAGGTTGCGTCACTTCGCATCGTCGACGTTAACGCTCGAATCGTCCGCACCTTCCAGCAACGCTCGCAAACGCCTTACCGCTCGCAAGTAACGCATGCTGGCCGCAGGGGCGTTGAGCGACAGGGCTTCGGCGATTTCCAAGTTTGAGAGGTGTTCGTAGTGGCGCATCAGGATCACTTCGCGATCTTGATCGTTCAGCCTTTCAATCGCGGCCTCGACATTCCTAGCCAGTTCCCGTTGGGTCGCAGCGGCGGCCGGTGTTAAGGCAGGATCGCACAATTGAACCGCCAACTCCATCGTTGATTGATCGTTGTTGGACGGCACTGACATCGGCTGCTCGCGGTCCATATTCCGCTTCGCACTGACCCGATGCCGACGGTAGGTGTCGATGATGCGGTCCCAGGCGATCTGTCTCAGCCAAAGGTGAAACGCCATCGCAGGGTCTTCGAGGTATTTTTCCAGCCGTCCGCTCGCCTCGACCATGACATCTTGGACCACGTCGCTGACATCAACCCGGCGCTGCACCTTGCGATCAAGGCGCAACTCGACCAGCCGCCGGATTGGCGCACGGTGCTTTTCCAGCAACCGATTGACGGCTTGTTCGTCGCCACGCTTGGCGGCGACCAACAGCACGCTGGTCTGATCACCGCTGGGCCAAATCGATTTCGACGACGCGGACATGAATAATTACCGGTTATTACCGAAGAACGAATAAGATGTTTGTTAGCACATCATAGCGTGTCGGGAATGCCCAGCGACTAAACCATCGATAAACGACTACAAAGCCTTGATGGTCAAGTTCTTGAAACGAATGACCATCGCAGGGCCAACGTGCAGTTGCAACGCAATGATGCCGTCTTTTGCCGCTTTTTCGCTCTGGCCATCAATCACTTCGCTGGTCAATGTGTCGTTGATGTAGTGCTGGAGCGTATTGCCCTTGGCAACCACCCGATACTCGTTCCAAGCGTCGGTATTGAACGACTTGGCAATTTCGTCGGCTTTGCCAAACGTTTCAACCTTCTTCGAACCATCTTCGGCGATCGTGACGCGCTGTCCCCGCTGAGCCAGTATCCCTCGGCCGCGTTCCTCGTAGTTGATCCCGGTGTAATTGTTGCTGACTTCGATATCCGCTTGATAACCGCCGACAACAAACTCCTTTTCATCAGCGACTTTGCTGCGATATTGGATACCGCTGTTGCCCGCCTCGACCCAATAGCTGATTCGCAATTCGAAGTCCGCTGGCGCATCGCCGTCCCAAATTAGGAAGGTGTTTTTCTTAATCGGTTCCGCCGCGTTTGTGCGGCCAACGATCGCGCCATCAGCGACCGACCACAGGTCAGCGCGGCCGCGCCAACCTTCCAGCGACTTGCCGTCAAACATCGAAACCGGGTCAGCGGCAGAAACGGTTACTAGCGAACCAAATAAACAAAAGGTGGCGATCGATGCGGTGAAGAGACGCAACACGGCGGGTAACTCCGGTCAAACGGTGGGATGGGAAAAATGCCAGCCGATCAGATTGGCTGGCAGACGCTAACCACACCATTGTAGTCGGTTGCCGCCGTCAAGATCATGCCTGCATCGGATCGATTCACCGAGTTCTTCTGCGACCCCACTTTTACCGAAAAACATGCAAGCGGGCCCGATGGGAGCTGAAAAGCCTGGCTCACAACCACGCTTGCGCGAAATCAGGTGGCTTGCGCTCAGGCGTCGGCAGTGATGGCCAGTCGATTCCGGTTTGGACATCGCCAAATTGGACTTCTGCTAAAATCGGCACCTTGGTGAACGACGCAATCGTGCTGGCGTTAGTCAAAACCGATGCATCGGCGGCATTACTGACACGATTGAGCACAATCCCCAGCACAGGTAACCGAAGTGCTTTGGCTGCCAGCACGGTGGCAAGCACTTGATGAATCACGCCCAGTCGGTTCGCGGCGACAATGATCAACTCGGCATCAAACTTTGCCGCAACGTCGCTGTTGAGCAGTGTCTGGGAAAGCGGCGAAAGCAATCCGCCGGCACCTTCAATCACCGCGATATCTGCCCCCTTGATGACCGCGCCCAGGCCCGAGACCAAAAGCGATTCGTCGACCGTGCCTCCTTCGGCAATCGCAGCCGCGTGCGGTGCCAGCGGAGCCAAGAAACGTTGCGGACAAACCGAGTGAAGGTCGCCGCGCCGGCCCGAAGCTTCCCACAACGCCACTGCATCGCTGCTGATCCGCTGGCCCGATCCATCGTCGGCAACCTCACACCCGCTTGCCACCGGTTTATAGACTGCCACATTTCGGCCAAGATGCAATAATTCACCGGCTGCCATAGCGGCAACGTAGGTCTTTCCGACATCGGTATCGGTGCCGGTAAAAAACAATCGTCGGGTTCGCGGTCGTTCCATATTTCAATTTCCTGCGGGATGTTGACCGTTGCCAGCACCAGCGGTGCTGGCAAGGTTCATCCCGATTAAGTCTCCGATTAGATCAGTGATACAAGATATGCGTAGTGTAAGGTTGGCATTGCTGCAGATGCGTGGCAATGACTCACGAGATCGCAACGTCGCTCGCACGGTCGAAAAGATCGAAGCCGCAGCCGATCGTCAAGCTCAAGTGGTCTGCTTGCAGGAACTGTTCACCGGACCGTATCCGTGCCAAGCCGAAGATCATCGCATCTTTGCGTGGGCCGAATCGATCCCCGGCCCAACGACTGACGAATTGGCCGCGATCGCCAAACGCAGACAAATCGTGATCGTCGCCCCGGTGTTCGAACGCCGCGCCCCAGGACTCTATCACAACAGCGTCGCGGTGATTGATGCCGACGGCCAAATCGCGGGAATGTACCGCAAGATGCATATCCCAGACGACCCGCTGTTTTATGAGAAATTTTATTTCACGCCAGGCGATCTAGGGTTCAAAGTCATCTCAACACGGTATGCAAAGTTGGGAATCGGGATTTGTTGGGACCAGTGGTACCCCGAAGCCGCCCGTTTGTTCACCCTGGCCGGAGCTGAAATTTTATTGTATCCCACCGCGATCGGTTGGATTCATGCGGAGAAGGAAGAACTTGGTGCCACCCAGCACTCATCTTGGCAAACGATGATGCGTTCGCACGCAATCGCAAACGGCATCTGGTTAGGCGCACCCAATCGCGTCGGCGTCGAGGAGGCGTTGGAGTTCTGGGGCGGATCTTTCATCGCATCCCCACGAGGCGAATTGGTCGCCCAAGCCGGACACTGCGATGAAGAAATCGTAATCGCCGATTGCGACATGACGCTCAGCGACGATGTGCGAACACATTGGCCATTCTTGCGTGACCGACGAATCGACGCGTACGGTGACCTGACGCGTCGTTGGATCGATTGATACTTTCTATCGGCACTCAAACCATACGCAAGCGACTCATAAAACTTGCGTCATCATAACAAAACACCTCTCATCATCATTTGCATGCTCCTTCCCAATGGCAGTCTTAACTCAACCGATCAAGTGGCACGGCGGCAAGTATTATC
Organism: Planctomycetaceae bacterium; assembly: GCA_003506095.1. Taxonomy (GTDB): domain Bacteria; phylum Planctomycetota; class Planctomycetia; order Pirellulales; family Pirellulaceae; genus UBA6163. The sequence continues at coordinate 5,577 of DNWZ01000372.1, forward strand.
TGAGGAACTGGATCATTGGCTTAATGCCTCCGCACCTTCATTATGTTGAACCGTTTTTTGGTGGCGGCGGAATCCTGCTGGCTCGCGATCCGGATCGCGATTGGATGTCGACTGAAAAGAAGAAATTGCCTGCGGCGATCCAAGGTAGCAGCGAAGTGGCCAACGACATTCATGGCGAGTTGACCAATTTCTGGCAAGTCCTCAAAAATCCCATCGACTTTGAAGCGTTTCATAAACGGATCGAACTGACACCGTTCAGCGAAGTCGAGTTCGAAGATGCCTTGAAGCATTCGACTGACCAGCGACCCGAATTAACCGACGATCCCGTCGAACGAGCCATTCGTTTCTTCATTCTTGCCCGCCAATCTCGCCAAGGATTGATGCGAGATTTTGCAACGTTATCAAGAAACCGTACGCGAAGCCGAATCAACGAACAGGTTTCCGCATGGCTGAACGTGGTAGAAGGATTGCCCGATGTGCACCAGCGACTTCGGAATGTTGTCATCCTAAATCAGGGTGCTTGCGAAGTAATCCAAAAGCAAGACGGCGAAAATACGTTGTTTTACTGTGACCCGCCCTACGTTCACGAGACTCGCTCGACAACGGGCGAATATGCGTTTGAAATGACCGAGTCCCAACACCGAGAACTGTTAGATATCTTGGCCAACATCCGCGGTAAATTCATGCTCAGCGGATATCCGAGCGAACTGTACCGTCAATGGGAAGATCGCCACGGCTGGAAACGTCACGATTACTTGATCGACAACAAAGCGTCATCTGGGAAAGTGAAAGAAAAGAAGACCGAATGTCTGTGGTGCAATTTTTAATATGTTTCCGGAAATGCGGCCAGAAACGAATGACACGGGCGCAAGCCAAAACTGCGGTGGCATAGCGGTTATCGATAAAGCGATTTTGGCCGATCGCAATTTGCTTTGAACACTTACGCCCGTCCCATTTTCTTTGCCGTGTTGGCAACGGCAAAGCGTTGAATCTGAGTTCGAAAAACTAACGAACATGCTCTATCGGACAATTGTCTTGCCGTGCTTGGTGATCACGATTTCGACGCAGTGTCCACAGCATGGCCACTTGTAGGTCAAAACCTTGCGGCCAAAAATTCCTGGACGGCACGATACCAAACAAGGCTCTTCACAAGCACATTCCGCCGGCACGCACAAATCGACTGCGTAAGTGCAGCATGTCACAGGATCCTTAACACAAAGCGTCACCTTTACTGGCGGCAGTGGTTTCACGCAACAGACAGGTTCCGGCGCACACACCGGAACGCAACAACCGGCCAATGCACCAGCTTGTGCGGGCGAAACCATCGCCACGCCGACAACCATCATTGCCACTGCAAAAATCGCTTGAAACAGTTTCATCTCTTCTACCCTTTTCCATTGAAATCGTGGACCAAACCCGTTAGCCGTCGGGACCCTATTCGTTCCGAACCCGATCGCTGGCGTCGCGATCTATAAAACGGACCGCAAAACCACGACTGGCTCTCCAAACAGCCCAGACGACAAAGTCCTTCAATCGTTGCACACGAACGAGACCCAATCTACCAACAGAGCCCGAAATTCTCGATAAAACCAAAATTATTTACACTGCGGTGCATTTTGTCGCAGGCGACTCCGCGTTCCATACTTCTGGCGAAGGGGCGGGGGAACCCGCTTGCCGATTCCCGCCTACCTGATTCAGCCCTGTGCTTCTAAACTTTTGTCATGAACAATCCGAAACCCATCCAACGGCGCCTGCTCGTCACCAGTGCGCTCCCTTACGCCAACGGGCCGATCCACATCGGCCACTTGGTCGAGTACATCCAGACCGACATTTGGGTCCGATACCAAAAATTGGTCGGAAATCGTTGTGTGTACGTCTGTGCCGACGATACACACGGAACGGCGATCATGATTCGTGCTCGCAAAGAGGGGCGAACTGAAGAAGAGCTGATTGCCCAAATGAGCCAGTCGCACCAGTCGGACTTTGCGGGATTTGACATCGAGTTTGACAACTACGGCAGCACCCACAGCGACGAAAATCGTCAGCTTTGTTATCAGTTTTGGGCATCGATGCGCCAGTCCGGATTGATCGCTGAGCGGCCAGTTGCCCAATTGTATGACCCCGATGCGAAGACGTTCTTGGCTGATCGTTTTGTGCGTGGAACCTGTCCCATTTGCGGTCGTGCCGATCAACCTGGCGACAACTGCGGGGCGTGTGGTGCCACCTACAGCCCGATCGATCTGATCGATCCCAAAAGCACGCTCAG
>DNWZ01000679.1 GCA_003506095.1 Planctomycetaceae bacterium
CGAACCTTGGTCCGAGCGCTGCGCCAAGAACTGTCGATCCCGATTCACTTCCACACCCACGACACCGCCGGCACTCAAGTCGCATCGATCCTTGCCGCCGCCGACGAAGGGCTGCAGATCGCCGATGCCGCCATGGCACCCATGTCTGGCGGAACGTCCCAGGTGAATCTCAATACCCTGGTCGAAGCGTTGCGTTTCACATCGCGGCAAAGCGAGTTAAAGACCGATCCGTTGACCGAACTTGCGAACTATTGGCAAGCGGTTCGCGAGTTCTATCTGCCGTTTGAAAGCCTGACATTACCTGCGACCGGCGACTTGTATGAACACGAAATGCCCGGCGGACAGTATACAAACCTGTTCCAACAAGCTCGCGCGCTGGGGCTGGCCGATCGCTGGGCCGAGGTTTGCAAGATGTACGCCGAAGTCAATCAAATGCTGGGCGATATTGTTAAGGTGACGCCGACCAGCAAGTCCGTCGGTGACCTCGCCTTGTTCATGATTGCCGGTGACCTGTCGGTTGAAGATGTATTAAGCGGCAGCAAGCCGATCGCGTTCCCTGCATCCGTGATCGACCTAGTGGCAGGACGCATGGGCCAACCACCAGGCGGATTCCCGCAAAAGGTGAAAGAGGTGATCCTCGGTAACGAACCCGAAATGCTCGGCCGTCCTGGCGAAACGATGCCGCCAGCGGACGTCGATGCCGCGCGCGAAAAAGCATCCGAACATTTGGACGGCGAAGCCACCGACGCCGAGACGGTTTCGTACCTGCTGTATCCAAAAGTCTTCACTGATTTCGCAAAACATCAAAGGGAGTATGGCGAAGTCAGTCGCTTGCCGACGCCAAACTTCTTCTACGGTCAACAGCCCGGTGACGAGATTGCGGTCGATATCGAAAAGGGCAAGCGGCTGATTATTAAGTATCTAGCAACCGGCAGCGCGTATCCCGATGGCACGCGGACCGTGTTCTTTGAGCTCAACGGTCAACCACGCGAAATCACCGTGATTGACCGGTCGCTCGAGCCCGAAACCAAGGCTTCGATCAAAGCGGATCCGGATGATCCGAAACAGGTTGGTGCGTCGATGCCCGGCATGGTGATCAACGTCGCTGTCGGTGAAGGCGACAAGATCAAAGCCGGGCAAAAGCTAATGGTGCTTGAAGCGATGAAAATGGAAACGACCATCAACGCGCCCAGCGATGGCGTCGTCGCGAAAATCACCGCCAAAGCGGGAACCCAAGTCGCCGCTGGCGATCTGCTGTTGACGATGGCTTAGCGTTTAGAGAACGCAAACGATTCGCCCGCGCGATTATACGTACTAAAGTATCGTCCGGGCCGCACTCGACTTGACCACCCAGTCGCCAACGCTGTGACTTCCCCAGACGCACGCTTTAGCCAATTCACCGAAGTGCTGTCGCAAAAAATGCGTGGCATCATTGGGAGCGTTCCCAGGCTTTGGTTGTCTTCGAACACGCGGAGGCTCTCGGCAACGCGCCTGCTCATTTGCTTCAAAAACGTGTAACCGTACGACGTAAATCGGTTGATTTGCCCGCCCCATCGAGCGACGATTATGAGGTAACGGTCAACGAAGCGGATGTTCCCGCAGGCAGCACGATTCATCGCCTGTTTTAATCCTTGATTCGCGAAGCAGAAAATCATGACTTCCACGATCCGTGAGAACACGTCTCCTTACCGGGCCTACACGCCGCCGCTGGAAAGCGGTGATGTGTTGGATGCAGCGGAGTACTGGCGACGCTACGGCGCAACGCCGGATAAGGTGAAAGCGGAACGGATCAATCGGAAGGTGTACATCATGAGTCCGTTGCGCGCAGTGCATCATGGGAATCCCCACCTGCTGCTTGCCCAGTGGATTGCCCACTACGCCATGCATGATCGGACATTAATCGGCTCGGATAATGCAACCATTCGTCTTAACACCGACAACGATCCGCAACCCGATCTGTGCTTGCTTCGTGTCAACGGCCAAACGCGATTCGACGACGAAGGCTACATCATCGGTGCTCCCGAAATGATCGTTGAGATCGCAGGCTCTTCGGCGAGTTATGACTTCGGCGAAAAACGCGACGTCTACGAAGCAGCCGGGGTCGGTGAGTATCTCGTGTTCGAAACGATCGAAGGTCGTATCGCTTGGTGGCAATCAAAGAACGGACAATTTGCGGAGATCCAGCCCGAGGATGCGATTTACAAGAGCATCCTGTTTCCCGGTTTATGGCTTGATGCCGATGCGCTACGCTCCGCAAACTCGCTCAAGCTGATCCAAACCTTGCAACAGGGAATCGAATCCGTGTGAGCTACAGCGACGATGAACTGCTGCCCATCTCTGCACTGCAACATTTGGTGTTCTGCGAACGCCAGAGTGCACTGATCCACGTTGAACGTTTGTGGGCCGAGAACCAATTGACCGTCGAAGGCAACCTGCTGCACAAAAAAGCTCACGAAGCCTCGCACGAAACCATCCGAGGTGTTCGTGTCGTGCGTGGACTGTGAAAACGCGTTGGGTGCCACGTGAAAATGCGTTGGGTGCCACGTGAAAATGCGTTTGGTGCCACGCATGGAAAACGCGTTTGGTGCCACGCATGCTTTAGCCACAACCTCACGCGAGTAAATCGTATCCGATTGTTGGTGGAATCAATTGAAGCGTGATGAATGGCGCCAACCGACGTGATGAGTAGCCCGGAGGGCCAACACAACACCGTCCAGCAGAATTCATCACTGCAATTGTGGTGAGTAGCCCGGAGGGCCACAGGCCGACACAACACCGTCCAGCAGCATTCTTCACTGCAATTGGGTCGTCACGATCAATCCGATCGCCAACAACAAATCACCACAACCAGCAACCAACACTTCCCGCTCCCACGTCAAGAATCGAAAAATTTTTTACGCAGTTTGGACAAATGGTGTCCCTGTGTCGTTATCAGTCATTTTCAAATGCTAGACTTCGCGGATTGCTCGCCAAACCACCGGTTATCCGCAAAGTGTCGCACTAGATTGATTCAGTTCATAGAAAACGCGAAGACCAATTGCAGTGCGGATGTTAAAACTCGGGACGTTCGCATGCAAAAACCCTGACACACCAACTGTGAACGCAAATATGGCTTTCTCAGTTGCGCATACTCGCATACTCGCAAAAATTTTTCCCCGGCAAAGTTTCGCCAACTGAACAACATTCCGGCTTAACAAAAAAGTAAATGTTAAAACCAAAAAACTTTAGGTGCCTGCGAGCAGACGAGTCACACGAACTCGTTACGCTACATAGATTAATAGGCGTCAGAAAACCAAAAACTCAATAAGCTGAACATGCTTCCAACCCTTTTCCTCACGACAAATGATATGTTGGGTTGTTGCGAACGTCCTAATTTGATTTTCAAGTAACATTACATGCAATCCAGATGGTTCGCACACAGCGGAAACGGCCCAAAACGTGATGAGCGTTTTGAAACAATTTTCGAACACGTCGATGCGGTGACACGACGTGCATCGCAGTATGCCGCAGCGTTTAACGCGGAAGAACAGGCTCGTGCTGCTGGGCTATTTCATGATCTCGGAAAATACTCCTCGCAGTTCCAGCGTCGCTTGCACGACTGGCGCGAACCGGGCCGCGATCATTGGACGCTCGGAGCTTGGGCATTATTGGGCCAGAAAAAGACTTCCGCAATCATGCCCGCACTGGCAATTCTTGGACATCATGCCGGACTTCCATCACTCGACAGTCTTACCAGCCTCAACCAGCGATTGAGCCGTGTGCTAAACGACGAGCCCCAGCGTTTCACGACGTCATCCGTTCAAGACCACCAGGCGGCGATGAAGCAATTCTTGGCTGACGGATTTGAAATGCCTCGGTTATCCGGAAACGGGCTGGTTCCCCGACATTCTCAAGCCGCCGACATGCTCGACACACGAATGTTGTTCTCAACACTCGTAGACGCGGATTTTGTTGAAACCGAAGCCCACTTCGAAGGCGATTCCGAAACGCATCGACGCCCACGCGACGAAGGCGCTGCTATGCAAATCGAAGAATTGATCGCCGCACTGGACCGATACACAACGAAATTCTTGATCGAATCCCCCTCAGCCATCGATGCTTTGCGGCAACGTTTGGCCGAACGTTGCGTTGACGTCGGAGCGACTCATGAACTCGGTGCATTCACACTCTCCGCCCCGACCGGATTCGGTAAAACCATTGCGATGCTGCGATTCGCATTGGAACACGCTCGTAAGCACACGCTTCGTCGCATCGTAGTCGTGATGCCGTTTCTCAACATCATTGATCAGACCGCAGCGATTTATCGCGAGATCTTTCCAACCCTGCAATTCGGTGATGGAATCGTTCTCGAGTCACATTCCGCAGCCGGTTGCGATGTCGATGCAAACGACCAGGACTCCGTGACACGCACAGAAATTCGACGCCGAGTTTTGTCTCAAAATTGGGACGCGCCGATCGTATTGACCACCAACGTGCAATTGCTCGAATCACTACACGCCCACCGTCCGTCGCGTTGTCGGAAATTGCATCGACTTGCCAGCAGTGTCGTCCTGTTCGATGAAGTGCAAACGTTACCTCCGAAATTAGCGGTCGCAACATTGGCCACCTTGTCGCGACTGTGCGACCCATCGGGACCATTTCGTACAAGCGTGTTATTTGCCACTGCGACTCAGCCCGCTTTCGAGTCGCTATCGAAACGTGTTTCGCAAATCATCGACCCGAACAAGTTCACTGGCAAACCGCCGACATGGCAGCCTGTCGAAATCAACGACGCCGGGCGCGAGATGTTCGCCATTGCGTCCACGCGAGTACGTGTGCGTTGGGAACAGGACCAACCGATCGCTCTGGGCGATCTTGCGTCGTGTTTGGCGGAACATCGTCAATCGCTTTGTATCGTCAATCTGAAACGCCACGCAATCGACTTAGCATTGGCTGTCGCGGCGACCTGTGACAGTGTTTTGCATCTCTCCACAAATATGACACTCGGTCATCGCACTCAAGTACTCAACGAAGTTCGTAAACGATTAAACGGTAACCAACCGATTCACCTGATTGCTACGCAGTGCGTTGAAGCGGGCGTTGACTTGGATTTTCCTGTGGTCATGCGGGCTCTTGCGCCTCTGGAAGCGATCGCACAAGCGGCAGGTCGCTGCAACCGCAATGGCCACCGACCGACTTGCGAGATGACCGTCTTCTCAATCAACGACCGCGATGACAGCGGCCGTGCCCGTCGCGCGTATCCGCCCGGCTACGATGCGGCCGTTGCAGCAACGAATCTCTTTTTGAATACCGTGTTGTCGCATGGACCTGATGAAGCACCCGAGATCCTCAATGATCCAGATCGCATGAGTGACTACTTTCGATTGTTTTACGCTTTGAGGGGAAGGGATCGCGAACAGCAACCTGACGAAGCGGAACTGCTGGACGCCATTCGTGCTGGCGACTTTGCCAAGACCGAAGCGAACTATCGCCTAATTGATCAGAACATGATTCACATCGTGGTCCCATACGATAGTGAGTCGTCGGCCAAGTTGATTGAAGAGGCGACAGAGACCGCGAATGAACAAGGCGGGATGACGCCCAAGCAGATACGCCGCTGGCAACACCTCGCCTCCGCTCACGCAGTTAGCGTCTATCGGCCTCGTGATGACGACGATTTGTTCAACCGCCTACTACCGATCCATTTCGGATATGGAATGAGCGAGAGTTCTGGACCGATCACGTCAGAAATCACGTGGTGGTACCCCGCATCCACTGATTGCTACGACGCCTTGGTTGGCCTGCAGTTGGCCGAAACCAACTGGGTCATGTAGTGAAACGCGTGATTCCTGAAAATCGACAAGTTGCTGCAAGTCGTTCTCAGGCAATCACTTGCGTTTCCGTAAGCTGGTTTCAATCCACGCGGATGAAAGAAAATTTCCGCGAAACAGTTGCAATAACCGGACATTCGCCAATGATACGTCCAGCTAACTGAAACGCACACACAAAAAGGAACTTGCGAATGACCGTTCTTGAACAGCAACTTATCGAAGCTTACGCCGCCATCAACGCTACTGTCGACCGCATACTTGCTTCGGCGGAGCTCAAAGAGCAGTTTCGCCGACTCATGGATTCCGCAGGCGATGAACTCACCGACGAAGAACTGGCAAAAAGACTTTTGAATTTACGCAAATCGGGGAAGCTGCCTCGTAAATTCCGCCAACCCCGTTAAGGTTATTTCGCTTCCCCCACATTGTTGCATTTATTAAAATCTAGGAGCCTGATCTTGGTCGCCGTCAATGTAAAAACTCACGTGCTTGAAGTGTGGGGAGACTTCGCCTGCTTCTCACGTCCCGAACTTGCCGTCGAACGGTATTCGTACCCCTGTCCAACGCCGAGCGCAGCGCGAGGCGTTTTCGACGCGATTTACTTTAAGCCAGAGTTCTACTGGCAAGTCACGCGTATCGAACTTCTCAACCCTCCGTCGTACATCGCGCTGCGGCGTAACGAGGTCAAAGACAAGATTAGCGAGACAATGGTCAAGCGCTGGATGAAGGGAGATGCGTCACCAGAACCGTTACTCGCGGACGCGGATCAGTCACTAACCGGAAGTGATCAGAAAGGCCGTACGCAGCGGCAGACGATGGCGCTGCGCCAACCTAGATATCGCTTGCACGCTCACGTCGTGCCGAAACGCAAAGGCGATGCCGCCCAGAACTCTTGCGACAGTCAATTTGTTCGCCGAGCCAAACAGGGCAAATGTTTCCAGCAACCGTATCTGGGTTGTAAGGAATTCATCGGCTTCTTTCGTTTGATAGAGAATCTCGAAAATGAACCGGCACCGATCAACTACACGCAAGATCTGGGCTTCATGCTCTATGACGTGTTTGACTTGACTGCGGACAACCACGCATCGTTTCGGCAGAACCCCAATCAAGTGAAACCCTCCGTCTCGATGTTCGCCGCGAAGATTTCCAGTGGCGTTCTCAATGTGCCTCCGATCGGAAGCCCTGAAGTACTCCGAGCGAACATATCATCAGTGGAGATTGATTAAACATNNACGCACCACGGGCATCGATAGCGAACCGGGATTTAATTCAAAGTGGGTACGTTGGTTGCTGGTATTCGACCATGACGGCAAGTTCGTCAATATAACTGACTTTAAAGAGGGTAAGTCGAAGGGTAGAGAATTCTCCAAGTGTCCAGAGTTCACATTCAGCGAGATGATCTCCAACCGGCTTCGGCATTTTCTCGTCGATGCCGCGGACAAAGTGGTGCTGCTAACGAAAGATCAGCCCACACAGAAAGAACTCGATGATCACGGCAGCTATGTCAGTTTGCTCACATCGGCATCGACAGCGATACCAGCACTTGCATCAATCGCCCGCACACTTAATGAAGAAACGTCATTGGCAGAGGTTCGGCGCGTTCTGACCGATCTAAAGG
>DNWZ01000677.1 GCA_003506095.1 Planctomycetaceae bacterium
GCCGGTTGCGACTCGGTTTCAATTATCGAAGTGGTAAATCGTTTGCTCGTTGCCGATCGCCGTTGTTCGGTTACATCAACGTGGCTTAGGCTTCCAGCCTGAAACCCCGCCGTCACTCAGCCTTCCAGCCCAAACCGCAATCGCCTCAAACACCCAACCCAACCCACATCAATCCCAATACGAATCCGCACCACAAGCCCAAACGCTGATCGGTAAAAACAACCCGACATCGAACGCGCACAAAAAAACTCATCTCGAACGGCACTCATCGCCAGCCTGNNCCCTTCGCCGCCCCGCCCTCGTCCAAAAAAAATCAAAGATTTTTCGCCAGTTGGGACAAATGGTGTCCCGCCAAACCCACACATCCATTTCTCTTGCTAGACTCGGCCACCGATTATTGGCACTATCATTATGAGCCTAACCGGAAACTAATAGGACGCAGCGTCGCAGAGCAACGGTTCACTTCGTTTTCCGGATCCGATTTAAACCAGAAAAGCCACTCCTTATGACTTCAAACGGAAAAACAAAACCATTGAAATTAACCGCACGATCTCAACACCGGCAATGCAAGCACCCAGCGACTGGAGCATCGGTACGCGAAAGCAGAGTACGCACGCGCCAAAGCCAAAACGAAATCGAAAACCTATATAGTTCGCCTGACTGATCCACCTTCCGGCTCAACAACAAAAAAAATTAAAGATTAAAAGCAAAAAAGTTTATGTGTTTGTAACCAGACGAGTTACACAAACCCGTTACGCTACGTAGATCAGTGAGCGTTAGAAAACCAGAAAGCCAATCAGCGGAACATACTTCCGACCCTTTCTCTCACGACAAATGACATGTTAAGTTGTTGCGAGCGTTCTAAGTTGATTTTTAAGTAACGTCACATGCAATCAAAATGGTTCGCACACAGTGGCAACGGACCAAAACGCGATGAGCGTTTTGAAACGATTTTCGAACATGTCGATGCGGTGACCCGACGTGCGTCGCAGTATGCCGCAACGTTCGGTGCGGAAGAACAAGCGCGTGCTGCCGGTCTATTTCATGATCTCGGAAAATACTCCCCGCAGTTCCAGCGTCGCTTACAGGACTCACGCGAGCCGGGCCGCGATCATTGGACGCTTGGAGCTTGGGCATTACTTGGCCAGAAAAAAGCCTCCGCCATCATGCCCGCGTTGGCAATTCTTGGGCATCATGCCGGACTACCGTCGCTTGACAGCCTTACTAGCTTGAACCAACGACTCAGTCGTGTGCTAAACGACGAGCCCCAGCGATTCACGACGTCATCCGTTCAAGAACACCAAGCAGCGATGAAGCAGTTTTTGGCAGACGGATTTGAAATGCCTCGGTTATCTGGAAGCGGCTTGGTTCCCCGACATTCTCAAGCCGCCGACATGCTCGACACGCGAATGTTGTTCTCAACACTCGTAGACGCGGATTTTGTTGAAACGGAAGCCCACTTCGAAGGTGATTCCGAAACGCATCGACGCCCACGTGATGAAGGCGCTGCAATGCGAGTCGAAGAGATGATTGCGGCACTGGATCGATACGCAACGAAATTCTTGATCGAATCTCCCTCAACCATCGATACTTTGCGACAACGTTTGGCCGAGCGTTGCGGTGATGTCGGAGCGACTCACGAACTCGGTGCATTCACACTCTCTGCCCCAACCGGATTCGGCAAAACAATTGCGATGCTGCGATTCGCGTTGGAACACGCTCGTAAGCACACGCTTCGTCGCATCGTCGTTGTGATGCCATTCCTCAACATCATTGATCAGACCGCAGCAATTTATCGCGAGATCTTTCCATCTGAGCGATTCGGTGACGGTATCGTGCTCGAGTCACATTCCGCAGCGGGTTGTGATGTCGATGCAAATGGCCAGGACTCCGTGACACGCTCAGAAATTCGACGCCGAGTTTTATCACAAAACTGGGACGCACCGATCGTGTTGACCACCAACGTGCAGTTGCTCGAATCGTTACATGCCCACCGTCCGTCGCGGTGCCGCAAACTGCATCGTCTTGCCGGTAGCGTCATCCTGTTCGATGAAGTGCAAACGTTACCTCCGAAATTAGCGGTCGCGACATTGGCCACCTTGTCGCGACTGTGCGACCCAGCGGGGCCATTTCGTACAAGCGTCTTATTTGCCACTGCGACTCAGCCCGCTTTCGAGTCGCTATCGAAACGTGTGTCGCAAATCATCGACCCGAACAAGTTCACTGGCAAACCGCCGACTTGGCAGCCTGTCGAAATCAATGACGCCGGCCGCGAGATGTTCGACATCGCGTCTACGCGAGTGCGAGTGCGTTGGGGACAGGACCGACCTGTCGCTCTGGGCGATCTTGCGACGCGGTTGGCGAAGCATCGTCAATCACTTTGCATCGTCAATCTGAAACGCCACGCAATCGATTTAGCATCGGCGGTTGCGGCGACATGTGAGAGCGTCTTACATCTCTCCACAAATATGACTCTGGGTCATCGCACCCAAGTGCTCGACGAAGTCCGAAAACGATTAATCTTTAACCAGCCGATTCACCTTGTCGCTACTCAGTGCGTCGAAGCGGGAGTTGACTTGGATTTTCCAGTGGTCATGCGGGCTCTTGCGCCCCTGGAAGCGATCGCACAGGCAGCAGGCCGTTGCAACCGCAATGGCCGCCGACCAACTTGCGAGATGGCTGTCTTCACAATCGATGACCGGCACGCAAGCGGTCGTGCCCGTCGTGCGTATCCCCCTGGCTACGATTTGGCCGTTGCAGCAACGAATCTCTTTGTAAACACGGTGTTATCGCGGGGAACTGATGAAGCCCCCGAGATCCTCAATGATCCAGATCGCATGGGTGACTAC
>DNWZ01000006.1 GCA_003506095.1 Planctomycetaceae bacterium
GCTTGTGTCATTTTCGTCGGGGCCAGAATTGACTATCGAATCAGTCAACCGATTGGCATTCACCGCTTTGTAACGACGTGCGAATTGTTCCTAAGAAAAATTATTTATGGGACAATCCATGACCCAGACGACACAATCCATCGAACCCGGTTGAACGAAAATTTCAATCCGCTTCAGGGCAAGCTTATTCCGCGCTTGCCACAGTTACAGAATCGGGCGACACAAGGGATTGGATCGCAAGATCTGCGGATTGAGAAAGAATCTTCTTAAACCAGACGGTGGTTTGCGGAATACGTGTCAATACATGACAACATGGCAATATCAACGCACCTGCCAGGATCCAAACAACCGGAAATGTCGAAGATTCGCACCTGCGATGCTTGGTTTTGCATGCGGGTTCCAGGTTCGAAAAAATCACCCGTCAGACGAGTGGGGCGGCGACGCGGCGATCGCGATCGCAAAAGCGGTTGCGTGAGTACGACAGGACCCAAAACTGATCTGAATCCTTTCGATCCCATTTTTTGTGGCCCACTGATCCGCCCGACCGTTCAGCTTTACCCAGGGCCCCTGAACGGCGTCATGATTCAACTCGATTTGGTTCCAGCGAATCCCTTGCGAGCGTCCGCGAATCGCCTTAACGGTCGCCTCTTTTGCTGCCCAGCGAGCGGCATATTGCTGGATCGAAAACGCATGGCGGTTGCAGAAGTCGACCTCGTCGACTGTATAAACGCGTTCCAAAAACAGCTCGCCATGCCGTTCGATCATCTTAGCGATGCGGACGCATTCGATGATTTCGGTGCCGATGCCAAACACATTCATAGCGTCAATCCGCAAGCCTTCTTGGCACGGCCGACAACGTCGGCGGCAACCGATCGAGCCCGGTGGGCTCCGTCACGCAAAACCTGATGCACATAATCGAGGTTCTTTTCTAATTCCGTGCGTTTAAGTCGGGCATCCGCGAAATAGGCTTCGCTGGCCTCTGCCACAGCCTTCTTGACTTCGCCGTAACCGAATCCGCCCCTGCGGTACATCGCGGCCATCGCCTGCACATCGTCCCCGCCGGCGAATAGCCGATACAATTGGAAAAGATGATCTTCATCGGGTTCTTTCGACTCTTCCATCGCACGACTATCCGTCACAATCCTCATAATTTGTTTGCGGATCGATTTAACGTCACCGAACAAAGGCAAAGTATTGTCATAACTTTTGCTCATCTTCTGGCCGTCGGTTCCGGGCACCTTGGCGCCATGCTCAAGCGTCTTGGCTTTGGGCAGGACAAACGTTTCGCCAAACTCGTGATTGAATACTCCTGCGACGTCGCGACAGACTTCGATGTGCTGGACTTGGTCCTGGCCGACAGGCACCAGTTGCGAGTCATAAGCCAGGATGTCAGCGGCCATAAGAACCGGATACGTGAACAAACCGGCGTCTGCGTTTAAACCCTTCGCCTTTTTTTCTTTATACGCGTGGCAACGTTCCAGCAAACCCATGGGTGTGCCGGTCATCAACAACCAAGTCAATTCCGTCACTTCGGGCACCGCGGATTGCACGAACAGCGTCGCCCGCGAGGGGTCGAGCCCCAAGGCGAGCAGGTCGAGCGCCGCGTCGAGCGTGTTTTGGCGCAGCGTTGCCGCATCGCGAATCGTCGTCAGCGCGTGCAGGTCGGCAATGAAATAAAAGCCGTCGTGTTCCTGCTGCAGTTCGATGTATTGAGCGATCGCGCCGAAGAAATTGCCCCAATGGGGCCGACCGGTTGGTTGGATGCCAGAAAGAACGCGCATGTCAGTGGTGGTAAAACGGAGGGTGAATGAATGATTTCAAGTTACAGTTTTGCGTCCAAACCGATAGTCGAATACCCGGCGTTGCAGACAAGCGTGTTTTCCACAGCGGGGGACGATGAATTTGGTGGAGTTTCGGTGCGGTTGGGAGTAGAATGACGATCGATTGTTGAAACACTTTTCGACTCCTGTCCCTCGTCTCCTGCCGTCTCGAAAAAACGATGATTCGCACGTTCAACTTCGCTGGCAATTTCGCTGGACTGGTTTGTTCGCTCGTATGGGCCTGCGCAACCGTTCAGGCTAAAGATCTGTTATCGCCCTATGAGGCGGAGCGGATCGGAATGGTCGAATCGTGGCATCGCCAAGTCGGTGCCATCGGTGGGGCCGAAGCGATCGTTGACATCCAGATTTGGGTGCAAAAGAGCATTCAACGCGAATTGATCGAGGTTTACACGAAGGGATCGGCATCCGCAGGCGTGGTCACCGAGCGAATATCGCTGACGCAAAAAGACCTTCGCGGCCGTCCGATCGGCAAAGCCGAAGCAGAACGGTTGGCCAAGAATAGTATTTTAAAGCTGAAACGTCGTGGAATTGAAGCCGATTTTCGGCTGATCAAAGTCGACCAGGTTCGCCTCTATTCGCTAACCGCTGACGGCAATTTAACAGCCTTAGACGCTGAAACCGGCGAACAGATGTGGTCGATCCGTTTGGGACGACCCGAACGAGGATACTCGTCCCTGGGCATCAACGACAGGTTTGTCACCGTGCTGAACGGGTCGTCAATGTACCAGGTTTCGGCGATGGACGTCGAAACGGTTGACAAAGCGGGTTTGCGCACCATCGTGCCGGCTGGGCGGCCATCCGAAGCGAAACGGATCGATGGCGTGCCGTTGCATGGCGCCGTCAATTCCGGCGATCACGCGCTGATTACGACGACTCGCAGAGGGATGGAAACGTACCTGCTTGGCCAGCCGACAATCGAACCTGGGTTCGAAATGTTTTCTGGCAAAGCGATTACAAAGCCCGCGACCTATCCCAATTCCGAACGCGTGATGTGGCCGACCGACAGCAGTTTTGTCTATGTGGTCGACACGTCAGGCCAACCGTCGTCGCTGTTCCGTTTAGGAGTCGATGGAAACGTCGAAGGGGGAGTCGCGGCGGCCAGCAACAATCGGTTCTTTTTCGGTTGTACGGGCGGACGAGTTTACGCCGTCGATGCGACGCGTTCCGGTCAAGTGCTGTGGAACCAGAGTCTTGGGGAACCGTTCTACCGCGTGCCGTTTGTGACCGGCGACCG
The DNA here is from genome assembly GCA_003506095.1 of Planctomycetaceae bacterium. Lineage (GTDB taxonomy): Bacteria > Planctomycetota > Planctomycetia > Pirellulales > Pirellulaceae > UBA6163. The sequence continues at coordinate 3,076 of DNWZ01000006.1, forward strand.
CGTGCTGATGACCAGCGGTTACGGCAGTCTTCATTGCTTGAATGCCGCAAACGGCAGACCGGCCTGGGCTCGACCGGCGACTGACGTTGACCAAGTCTTTGCCCACGTCGGCAATCAATTGGTCGGACGCGATCGTCAGCACCACCTCGTGCTGGTCGATGAAGCCACGGGCAGCATCAACGGCCGTTTCAATTCGGTTTTCGTTGAAAAAGTTGTGATCAACCAAGATACGGACCGCTGTTACTTGGTCGGCAAGGGCGGGATGGTTCAATGCCTGCGTTCCAGCGAGAACGAGTTGCCGGTGTTCTTGCGAGCGATCAAGCCAAAGGATTCGGGCGACACGGGGTCTGCGAAACCGCCGACAGGCCAACCAGCCGCACCCGCGGCTGATCCGTTTGGCGCCGGAGCCGAACCGGCAACCCCGGCTGCTGATCCGTTCGGTGCCGGAGCTGGCGAACCGATGGCCGATCCGTTCGGTGCCGCACCGGGTGCCGATCCGTTCGGCAATTGATCATCCCCGGGCCACAATCTCATCTTGCCGCTTCACTTTCGATTCTCACCGATGCAATACAGCACCTCGCGTTGCGTACCGTCGTCGCCAACATGCGTCACACGGTGAAAAATCTGGCCACCGCAGATTGCCGGTGTCGCCATTGCCAAGTCGCCCAAGCGATTCTTCGCAAACTGGACGAACTTTTCAGGAGTGGCCTGATAGACGAAAAACTCTCCTGCCTCGTTGCTGATAAAAATCTTATCACCGACCAGCACCGGCGAAGATGTAAAGGTTCCGCCCAAACGAGCCTTCCACATCTCTTTGCCCGAATCGGCTTTCCAGCACATCGCGATGCCGGCGTCCAATACCCCATACAAATAACCGTCTCGAATCACTAAGGAAGGGACATACAACCGTTCGTTGTTTTCCCAAACCTTCTTCACCGATCCGTCGGCCGCAATCGCCGACATGTGGTTTTTCGGATAACCGCCACTGGAAAAGACCAG
>DNWZ01000168.1 GCA_003506095.1 Planctomycetaceae bacterium
TTTGGCCAAGGCCAAACAATGTATTTTTTTGATGATGGAAGGGGGCCCCAGTCATATCGACACGTTCGACCCCAAGCCAAAGCTCGATGCAATGCATTTGCAAGAGTTTACGCGGCAAGGGGAACAAAAATCGGCAATGGAAAGCGGCAAACGATACTATGTTCGCAGCCCCTTTCGGTTCCGCAAAGCCGGCCAATCGGGCGCTGACATGGCGGAAAATTGGCAGCACCTGGCTGGTGTCGCCGATGACCTCTGTTTCTTTCGCGGTTGTCAAGTCGATAGCGTCAATCACCCGACTGCGATGTATCAAATGAATTGTGGCAATCGATTCGGAGGCGATCCCGGCATCGGTGCGTGGGTGACTTATGGATTAGGATCGGAGAACGAGAACCTGCCAGGATTCATCGTATTGCCCGAAGTCAGCTATCCTCAAGGCGGTGCGGCGAACTGGAGCAATGGATACTTGCCCGCATCGTTTCAGGGAACGCCGCTGAGGGCAAAAGGGTCGCCGATCTTGGACTTATCGCCACCCGATGGCGTGACAGTCGATCGCCAGCGCAAGAATCTCGACCTATTGGCCAAATTGAATCAATCGCATTTGCAGCAGCATCCTGGCCATGACGAATTGGCTGCGCGAATCGACAGTTATGAATTAGCGTTTCGGATGCAGATGCAAGTGCCCGAAGTATTAGACCTTTCGCAGGAAGACGCCAAGACTCAAGCGATGTATGGGATCGGCAACGATGCCACGGACGCGTTTGGTCGCAAATGTTTGCTCGCTCGCAAGTTGGTAGAGAAAGGGGTGCGTTTCATCCAACTTTACAACGGCACATGGGACAGCCACGATTATATCGAGCGGGCGCATGGCAATTTGGTGCGCGGCGTTGATCAACCGATCGCGGCATTGATCGCCGATCTGAAACGTCGAGGTTTGCTGGAAAGCACGCTGGTGGTTTGGTGTGGCGAATTTGGCCGCACGCCCGATAACGGTGTGCGTGGCGGAACGGCATATGGTCGCGACCATAACCCCAATGCGATGACCATTTGGCTGGCCGGTGGAGGAGTCAACGCTGGCCACACGATCGGGGCTACTGATGAATTAGGGATGACAGCCGTCGAGGGCGTCGCCCATGTTCGTGACTTCCATGTCACTCTCCTAAAGCTCTTAGGTTTGGACGACAATCGCTTGACCTACTACCACGCTGGACGTTTCAAGCAACTGAGTCAATTCGGTGGCAAGGTGATCGAAGATCTGATTGCTTAAGGATCGTGCGGGAAATAATGGCGCAAAACTAATGTCAGCAAAATGGTGGAGGACGCCAACTGAAGTGTCGAGAGTAGCACGGTTGCCCCCAGCCGTGCTGAAAGTAATCCGTCTGTCCCCAGTCGTTTGCCCAGCCCTTTTTCCAAACCCGAGCGATTGGGGACAATCGCTCTACACTTGTCCCTGGCTCGTACCAGCGCTCGAACGACTACGGCTTTCGGGTTGTCGTAGCGGTTGAGTGTAGAACAATTGTCCTCAATTATTCTGCACAGCGATGGAGGCGTCTATCGAGACGCCAGAACGCCGGAACAATTGGGGACAATTGTTCTACATTCGGCAGCAGTTGAAATGGTTCAGTCACCCTGCTGCGGTTGCTCGGTTTAGATGACAACCGATGAGCGTCCTGTCACGCTGGACGTTTCAAGCAACAGAGCCAATTCGGCAGTAAGCTGATCGAAAATCTGATTGCTTGAGCGGCTAGGCGTTTGGCGGCAACAGGTAAATAGTGGTACAAACCGAAGGGCCTAGAAAAGCTGGCGGTCAATGAAGAAATGCTTATCCTCTGCTGCCTGGGAAATTGGGTCGTTTTATTCCGACTAATTAGCTAAAATGCGACTATGCCTGGGTTGTTTTTTTAGCCTAGGGTTGGGAAAATCGATAGGATTTAACCGTAAGATCAATCTAATGAGTAATTCACTACCACTCGATAATGGCCTTTACTCCGAAGCTGCGATTTTTTCGCGGGTAGTAGAGAGCGATGGAGAACTTTCGCGTGAACTTGCAGAGCACGTTCTAAAACTGCAAATTTCAGAGGTTGATCGTCGACGTATTGACGATTTGTTAGATCGCAATGCGGTTGGAGCACTCTCCGAGCAGGAACAATTGGAGCTTGAAAACTTGAATCATGTTGCGGACTTGATTTCGCTCTGGCAATCAAAGGCCAGGCGAGCACTGAAAGCCGCACAGTGAACGAGGCTCTATTCCAACTTGTCAGGGAAAGAGCGGGCTTTAGGTGTGAGTACTGCCTGATGCCTCAGGCAGTTCACGTGCTCACTTTTCCGATTGACCATGTCATCGCCCGCCAGCATGGTGGCGAAACACATGCCGAAAATCTTGCGATGTCTTGCGTGCGATGCAACAGTTGCAAGGGCCCAAACATAGCGGGTATAGATCCACGCTCACGCTCTTTGACCCGCTTGTTTAATCCGCGAATTGACCACTGGGCTGAGCACTTTGCGTTACGCGATGCTACGATCTTGGGTTTGACATCTGTGGGACGCACCACAGTTATTGTTCTACAGTTGAATCACCCAGACTCAGTTGCCCTGCGGTTATCGCTGATTGCCGAAGGCGTTTTTACACACTGACTTTGCGTTACCATCGACCTTTGGTCAGTCATCACGATGATGTCGAAATTGCCGATCAGGTTGCGTTGGCTGGTGTTCATTTTTTGTTGATGCCGCCGTCAGGCGTTCCTCGGCACCGGCGATCTGGCCGAAACCGTTGGCAAAAATGGTCGTGGCTAGCAGAGCGAGGCAAAATCGCGTGGTCATCACATTGTATCCGTCATGTTTTCGAGTCGTTTTTTGTGGCCGATACTTTTCGGCCATGACCACTCCATGGCATACTGGCCGTATCAGTGACACGGGGTAGAAAAAATCCTGACGATTTTTTTGGCGACCGACGATTATGCGATCTTTTGACCTTATTCAGGGGAAGAATTGGCGTGACAGAATTACCGGCAAGCAAGCGAGCGGATCTGGAAAATCGGCAAAATGCTTTTCCCGTCGACGATCAAACGTTTGTCGAAGAACTGTGGAAACAGTATTACACTAAGTTAAAGATGGCCGTTGCAGGACGAGTCAACGGGATCCGTCGTCCGGTTGCCAATGAAAGCGAGATCGCGCTCAGCGCTTTTCATAGTTTTGTCCAGCGAGCACAAGCCGGCCAGTTTCCCGATTTGGCCGACCACGACGCACTTTGGCGACTTCTCAAAACGATCGCCATTCGCAAAGCGAACGATACACGCAAAAAACTGAGGGCACTCAAGCGGGGCGGCAATCAAGTGATCTATGGACAATCGGATTTGGCTCAGGACGACCAACGGCTGACCGGTGTCGACGCAGCGGCCGCAACGGTCGATTCACCGTCGTTGGACGCCGAAGTTTCCGATCTGTTCAATTCTCTGATGGCGAAATTGCCCGATGATCGGCATCGCGATGCGATTTTATTAAAACTACAAGGTGCTCCCGTAGCCACCA
>DNWZ01000303.1 GCA_003506095.1 Planctomycetaceae bacterium
GGCGAAGCGACCGCGACGACTTTAACCATGCGACAACGGTTGGAAGTTCATCGCCAGAATCCCGACTGTGCGTCGTGTCATGATCGCATGGACCCGCTCGGATTCGGATTAGAAAACTTTGATGCGATCGGTCGCTGGCGAAGCCTGGATCACGATCTACCGATCGACGCGACCGGTAAGTTGCCATCGGGCGAAACGTTTGATGGCCCTGAACAATTGAAGTCGATCTTGATGAATCGTTCGGACGAGTTTCAAAAACATTTCGTTCGCAAGTTATTAGGTTTTGCACTCGGTCGCGATCTCAATAAGTTCGATATGTGTGTCGTCGATGATTGCTTAAAAGCACTGAAAGAAAATGGCGGTCGATCAAGTCTTTTGATCGAAAAGATTGCGCTCAGCTATCCGTTCCAACACCGGTTTTTCAAATGATCCGATCGACAATGATGGTTTTGCTTTTCGCCCTAACGGTGTTTGTCACTGCCCACGCCGGTGGCGAAGAACCGATGCCTGCGGCGCTAGCGAAACATTTCACAATCCCCGAAGAATGGGCTGATGATCGCGGCGATTATCCCTCGCCGCTACGCTTTGCCGACGGCACGGTCGCCAAGACGCCTGAGCAATGGCAACAGCGACGCGCGGCGATATTGAAGCAGTGGCACGAATTGTTGGGGCAGTGGCCTGAACCGGTCGAAAACCCACAATTCGAAGTCATCGACTCAACGCGTCGAGAAAACTTTCAACAATTGAAAGTGCGTCTGCAGTGGGTCCCTGGCGAATCGACCGTCGGTTACTTGTTAATACCCGATGGCGACGGCCCACGGCCCGCTGTCATCACGGTCTTTTATGAGCCCGAAACGGCAATCGGTCTGAAGGGTGAGTTTCGTGACTTTGCCTATCAACTTGCCAAACGAGGTTTCGTGACGCTGTCGTTGGGGACAACCGAAGCGACTCAGGCGCAGACTTATGGGCTTTATCACCCCAGCTTGGACGATGCCAAAGTGCAACCGCTTTCGATGCTCGCTTATGCAGCTTCGACCGCTCGACGTGCACTGGCAAAGCGTCCCGAAGTCGATCCGAAACGAATCGGTATCACGGGACATTCGTTCGGTGGAAAATGGTCGATGTTCGCTTCCTGTTTGGACGACCAATTCGCCGCTGCGGCATGGTCCGATCCAGGAATCGTTTTCCAGCAGGATCGGCCGAGTATTAATTATTGGGAGCCATGGTATTTGGGATATCACAAACAACCTTGGCGTAAACGTGGACTGGTTACCAACGAAAATCCTGCCAAGGGCGTCTATCCCGAACTGATTCGACAGGGACGTGATTTACACGAATTGCACGCGTTGATGGCGCCGCGTCCGATGCTGGTTTCGGGTGGGTCCGAGGATCCGGAATCACGCTGGCAACCGCTGGGGCATACGATAGCGGTCAACCGGATGCTCGGTTATGAAAGTCGAGTCGGTATGACAAACCGCCCCGAACATTCACCCAACGAAGAATCGAACGAAGTGATTTACCAGTTTTTTGAATACTTTTTGAAACCGGCCAAGAAATAGACTCTGTTCAATCCTCGGATCCCAATACCCATGAAATTTTCACGACGCGACATTTTACGTGCGGCTGTTCCAGCGGCTGGAATCGCTTTAGCGGGGCCTCGATTCGGATATTCGCAAGACAGCCCTCAACCGGTTGTGCGGACGATCACGCGTGGCCCGAAACAACATTGGTTCGCTTATTATGATAAATTGCAATTCGATCCGTCGTCGCGATATTGTCTTGGCAACGAGGTCGGTTTCGAGCATCGATCGCCAACGGGTGACGACAAAATCGATGTCGGAATGGTCGATTTAGAAGACAATGATAAATGGATTCGGCTCGGAACATCCAACGCCTGGGGTTGGCAACAAGGTTGCATGTTGCAATGGGTGCCCGGGTCGGAATCATCGGTGATCTATAACGATCGTGGCGATGGGCAGTATGTATCGCATGTTGTCGATGCGTTCAGCGGCAAGAAAACAACACTCAGCCGAGCGATCTATTCGCTCAGTCCTGTCGGCAAGTATGCCGTGACGACCGATTTTCGTCGCATCAATGACCTCCGCCCCGGCTATGGCTACTCGGGTTTGCCTGACCCCTTCGCATCGGAAAAGTCGCCGCAGAAAACGGGTATCGAAAGGGTTGATTTGGAAACCGGCGAAGTTGCAATGCTGGTCTCCTTGGCCGATATCATCGATGTTCCCTATCGCGAAGGATTCGGCCAAGGGAAACACTGGTTCAACCACCTGTTGGTGTCACCCGACGGCAAGCGGACTATCTTCTTGCACCGCTGGCAAACGACGCCGGGCCGGTGGGCGACACGGATGTTTACTGTCGCAATGGACGGCAGCGACTTACGCGAGATCAATCCTGGTTCCGGAATGATTTCACATTTCATCTGGCGCGACCCCGATCATATTCTCGCTTGGACAACGCATCCGTCTTCGGGCGCAGCTTTCTACGTTATGGAAGACCGTGTGGATGGAAAGATGGAAGCCGTTGGAACGGATGTGATGAAGGCCGATGGGCACTGCACTTACTTGCCGGGCAATCAGTGGATCATTAACGACACATACCCTAAGGGGCCTGANNCCACGTCGCATCGGGGCGCCGCGTCTCGCTGGGCGAGTTCTCGTCACCGCCGCAGTACAAGGGTGAGTGGCGATGCGATACGCATCCACGACACAGTCCAAATGGCAAATTGATCTGCATCGATTCGCCACACACCGGCCAAGGGCGTCAGATGCATCTGATCGATGTCAGTAAGATTTTGTAAGCAATCATTTTCGCCTGGCAGTCCCACGCTTCGCATCCCAGGATGGTTTTGTTGGATCCAAACCACTGGTACTGCCAGATCAAGCCGAATCCTATCAATAGGCGTCTTAGGACGCCGCGATGGTGGCGACTCGCTGCATGATTTTACTTCCAAGGTTTACTGCAGCGACAGCGACAGCCATCCGCCAAAAACTTGAACATCAGCAATCCGCAATTCACGTACCGCCTTCGGAACGGAATCATACGCCTCGGACCCATCCAACCACGGCAATGTCAGTGGCAGTGTTTCCGGCAAGTCGGCTTCGAGTCGTGGTTCAATGACCACTCGCATCGCTGACCCAGATGCATCCAAACGCGGCTTGCGTGAAAAAGAAGGCAATGGCTCGACTGTAGGTGCCGCCGAGCGCCGAAGTTGCCACACGTTCCCATCGCGCTGCACACGATACGACACTTTGATCACTAATCCGCCTGTCTCTCGTCCTGCTGTCACAATCTGTTTGGGCAAGAGGTGGAACGTCAAGGTATCGTTATCAAAAACAGATCGAAGTGGCTGGAAATCGTCTAGGATTACAACAACGTCATCGCCCGCTTGCGAATCGCTTTTGTCGTCTATCGCTTGTCCCACTTGAGACAATTTTTGGCTTCGCCCACCAAAATAGCCTTCAGCGACATTGTCAACAAACGACTGATGAATAAGTACTTGAATGCCAGACGAATGGTCGCCATTGTTGAAATGCTGGGGTACCCCGACCAAGCTTGATGGTCGGTTTCGACCATCAAAACGCATGCGAGTGTTCAAGGTGTAACGCTCTGAAACCCAAATCCACGAACCCGGAATGAGATCGCGACGCAATAGGGGTAAACGGAGTTGATTATGGAATGATGCATTCCCGTCGGAAACTTGTTGGTGAGTTTCGTTTTCAAATCGTTTCAAGAACGATTGCCTCGCCTTGAAACTCGATTCCCGATTGGCTTGCGACTTGCTTTCTGCCGCCTTTCTGCTTGCAACTTTCCGTACGACTCGATCCAAAAAACCCTTGAAGTTAGTGGAAATCGCTTTGGTTTGGCTGTCCGCAGCAGCATCAACGTCCGTGCTCAAGCGACGCAAGCCGTTGCTGTCGAGTGCCAACATCGCAACGCCGTTGAGTTGGGTGATTCCATCGGAATAGATTCGCACAGGACCGTTGTAGCCGACGGTATCGCTGTTCAGCACGCCGCTGAAACGCGCTGCCAATCGAGCACCGCCGTTTGACGCAACAGGTTCCAACCAGCCCGTTCCCGATGTAGTACCAGTGCCAATCACACGCGTCCCAACAATACACTCAAAGACATCTGTGGGATCGGTAACCGAAGTCCGCGTGGCGTCGCGGATAAAGTTGGAAGATACCGAAGCGGTAAAATTGTCCCAATTGGCTGATGCCGCGTTTATCGGTAGAGGTTGCAAATGATCGTCTAGCCAACGGACGTGCGCGTTGTATTCGCTCTGCGCCGCTGCGGTCCAGCGATTGACGGAGACTAATTCCTCCATGCGTTTACGGCGAGCTTCTGCTTCTTGAGGACCGCGACGCATCAAAACAGCATTGATTTGCTGAACATGCTTTCGAATCGCAACTCGAAGGTCTTGAAACTCCGTTCGTTCCAATCCCGAATGATTGTCTGCCAGTCGCGTAAAAATCGGAAGCAACCGATTTCGTGATTCAGCCAATTCCACGACGTCGAATCCGGCATCGCTATCAACTGCTTTAGCCAGATCGATCCACAAAAGATAACTTCGCCACCCGTTACCACTCGACCAACGGTCCAAAGACGTATCGGCGGAAATCATCGCATTGCGAACACCCTCTCGCCCGGCGTTCATCTCTTCATCCGATGGGGTAATCCAGGCGTCTTGATCAGCAGTGACTTGGCCAGGGACGCAAATCAGCAACATCCAAGCAAATGTTGCGAAAGCAAGTTTTCTTCTAGAGCAAAACATAGCAGTATCAAAAATAAAGGCGTATCAAGATGAATTCGTTACTATTTCGCAACTCGCAAATTAATGCCATGAACCGTCCAGCCATTTTCACTTAAATTCAATTGAATTCCGGCCGGTCCTAACGCATTTTTTAAAACACTGAAACTCGGCAATTTCTCAAACGGGAGCTTGTTCTGGTTTTTATTTAATAATGGCCTTAACAGCATTGTGTATACCGATTCCGCTTGTTCAGCACGACCTGTACGCATCAATTCATAGGAGTTTTCGAAGTCGTCGGCGGGAAACGCTACGATCCTGAGCGCCGGGGTCGTCCCCGCAATTTCTTGCAAGCGACTGTCAACCTGCTGAAAACGCTTGTCGTCACCGAGCTTTTCTGCGACATCGACAACGGCGATCGCCTGCCGAATGGTGTTGAAGTTCGATGCAATGAATAGCCGGTTGTGCGCGACCATCACGCCGGGCGTGCTGAAACTTGGGCCGCCTCCGGCGCGCTGCCCGCTTCCCATTTTCCAAAGCGGATAGGGAAAGCCAGCAATGGGGATGGGTAACGTGTTACCAGAATCGACTAATAATTCAATCACATCTGCAACCTCGACCGCGACGTCGGGAGCACTGCTATTGAGCTCGATCGCTATGACCGACTGTTCGGCTTTGGTCGAAGCGGGCGGCAAAAACAGGCTGATGTATTCCAGTCGCTCTCCCAACAAAGGCATCAATTGCTTTTGCAGATTAACACCGGGACCGTCGTCGGCCTCGATCTGTTTCAGAAAGCGTTCAAACGTCTCCTCGCTCTTTCCAGTAACGTCCTCGACCAATTCATTGACCAAGGGCCCTGCATGATCCAGTATAGGTTGCAAGTTCCATCCTATCGACGCGTATGAACTTACATTTCTCGATGGCACCCATGGCGATGGCGCTGCATCGCCGCGTGCTTGAAAGTCGAGCAATTTCATGCCTTTGGCAACCGGCTGGCCTATCCAGAAATGGAACTGGTATCGAATGTCATATTCTTCCTCGCCAAACAGAATCCATCCGCCCAGAGAACGAATCGCATCAAAACCATTTCTCGCCCCAAACGTTTTTGCGATATCTGTTCCCGGCCAACCACCAGCACGCGACTGTAAAAAATCAGCACGCAGCGGATCCGCAAAGACCCAAAGTGCCGAATCGGAGATTTCTTGCTTGCCGATCTTTTCAAAAATCTGAGTGTAGCGCTGATCGCCTTTAAGATTTTCTTGGTTCTCTGCCTGACTTGCGGCCAGAAGCAGACGAAATGCACCTTCGCTTTCACAGATATACAACCAGTCTTCTACCATGCAAAAGAGATAATGATTCAATGGTTCGGCCGAACTTGTGAAAACAACCGCTTTTACACCTTCGATTTCAACCTTGCTGATAACCTCTTTGCGGCCTTTTGCCCCTTCGGCATGCTTTTGGACCAGTTTAGCCCAGTCGGCTCGTTTGCCACGCATTTCGAGCATCGCGATAAGCTCGGGAAGTTGGTCTTCAACTTCTAATACAGCTACCGCAAAAGATCCGTCATCCAACAAATCCACAGCCGACTGCCATGGAAGCGGTAATAAAGATGTGGGGTCCAAAGCAGGGGATAAGGCGTGTGTCGCACTGAAGAATGGTTCAAACGCAGTTCCCGAAAATGCCTTTACAACACCTGTCGCCAGAAACCCACTAAGCGACCCGCTGGCGTTGGTTGTAACGGCCGCAGCCACAGTCGACTTCGGCAGTCGCCGAAATACCGTCTCATGTTCGGCCGCCATCGCAACCATCGATGGTGACATCGTGGTAACAAAAATCGTAAAAAATGCTGCATAAGCAAATAAGTTGCGAGCAGAAAAAACAAGGGATTGCATTTTCATTCGTTCTCTGGGATTTCGGCAAGCAATTGATCGGCAAGGGTAATGAAATTGTCAGTGGCACCGCGATGATCGCGAGCGAGCAGTAGCATAGTCCGTGCGTTGCGTGTGTGCATGATTCTTAACGCCTCGGAGTTGGCGGACTTTGCCGCACTAAAATGAGCTTTTCCAGCCAATATTGCTAAACCGGCCGAGACATCGCGTGTTACTTTCGGCTCAAGACTCTGCCAAGTCTCCAGGCCCGCTTGCCCTGCCCAAAGCGATACAATCGCTTTCATATCCTCTTGTTCACTGATGCCCTTTGAGTTGTAGGTCAAGAACAATTGGTCACAAGCATTCCATATGTCATCCATCAACGCGGTATTATCGCGAAATTCTTCCAGGTGTTTAACGACAACCCCTTCGAAAACCAGCAACCGAATCGGCTCGGTGAAGTAAGGAGCAAGATCATGCTGGTGATAGGCTCGACGGCGGGCGATCGCAGTGCCTCTTTCCGAACGATAAATCGCACTCGCCACTCCCTCGATCAAGGCTAGCGGAAACATCGATTCGACGATGTCAATGGCCGCGTTTCCTGATAATCCGTCTTTTGGTATTTGAGCGTCAAAGCCTTCCTTCGCCACTTCACCAGTAACCGTGTTGGTAAGCGACGCCAATGTGCCGTAAAGGGTTACGATGCATTGATGTTCTACCGCTTCGGTGCCGTGCAATGTGCTTGCGTTATCATTTCTCAGTTTGATCGGTTCGCCCCGATAGATCATCCCTTGTCGCCATAACTCCTGAGCGCGATCTTGGTTATTCAGATCCAATTGAACGAACCCTGCGACAAAGCAGGCGTCGATGTGCTGGGCAACTCTCAGATTTGAATCGTCCTTTAACAAATCGTCCAATCGACCTGCCGCCTCTTCGAATCGTCCTTGATTTGCAGCCAACCGGGCCGATTCGAGATGAATCGCATTGACCGAATCACGTGACAGGCTCAAATCAAGGCTGATTTCCGCAAGAAAAGTTTCGACTTCATTGAACTTATTGTTTGCTAACTTAACCCAGCAAATATCGGTTATCAGATTCGCAGCTTCGCCAGGGGCGGCATTCGCATCCGCAAGCGATTCGATGAGCAATTTTTTCAGATCACGATTTGCGTCGTCGTGTCTTCCCGTCGCTCGCCACGCATCACAGCGTCGCCAACGCGTTGCACGTTTGACGACAGGGTCACTCTGGAGCATCGAATCAAGATGCACAGCGGTATCCAGCATTGGCGCATCGATGTCGGTTTGAGTCGATATTCGCCAGCGACCTCCCTGTTTTCTCAGTTCCGCAATCAGATTCCTGCGTAGGTCGTCTGGCACACGCGTTGCCACATTGTCGATCGAAGTTCCGTAGTAAAACTTGAGCTTCAAGATCAGATCGCGGAATCGTTCTTCGTTATTCTCTTCGCGATTCAAGCGAATCGCGTCAATCATCGCCGGCAAATGCCAGCGATCGAGAACCACGCCTGAACTGTCTACACGGGGTGCCTTTGCCAAAACAAAATCTAACAATTCCAAACGGTCCTTGACCTGCGTTTGGCACAATGACCTCAAATAATCTGATTCGCCACCGGTCTGCAATGACAACATCTCCAGTGCCTGGTCATACTGCAGAGCATTGATATGATTTTTGATCGCTTCGATCGGTGATTGTTCCAGAGGGCGGGTTCGATACGCCAGTTGTATTTCGGTTACGGATGTTTTCGGACCAAACCATATTCCTGGCAGTCCGGTGTGCGCGAGCGTAAGAAAGTCTTCATATTCAACCTGCTGCTTGTCACCGATTGACGGTTCAACGATAGCCCGCAGGCGGTCGTCTTCGCGTCTTAATCTTAATACAACTTCCCCCAGTCCCAAATTGACTTTCGCTTCGCTTAAAGTGTTGCGTCCGCGGGCGAGCAACAATCGGACGGGACTTCCTTGACTTGCTGCTTGGGCGAGTGTTTCCAATTTTGCAATCGCTGTGTTTGACCAAACGTTTGGTTTGAATTGGTTGACACACAGGATAGCTTGATACTGGTTTTCGCTTGAGTTCGATTTTTGTGGATTCAACGAGATTGCAATCGCGGGCTGATTCAGCGATTCGATGCTGAACCGAACGGAAATTTCATGATTTAATGCATCCGGCAGTTGTTTGATCGCCAATTGATGAAAGGTTTGCCGTGACGGCGGTGATTGAAGAACCAACTGCCCAGTTTCCGACAATTGAAAACTGTCTGGATTTTGGAATGCCGACTGCATTGCCTTGGCGGCTAATGGCGGCAACGGGTTCCAGGTCGCGCGACGATTCTCCAGCAACTGCCTGAGCCCGTCTTCGGTTGCGGGTAGGCGTTCGTCGTCAAACCTTCGGCGACGCTCAGCCCAGGATTGTATATCCGCTGAAATCTTGGACAGTATGTTATCCGTAAGGATAGCACTTGTTAGACGCGAGCGAATATCACTGGCCGATTCCTGAATCGCCCGCAATTCATATCGCGATGCAGATAGGGGATCTAATTCGTTCAGACGTTGCAAGATCGGATCGAATGTCTCGCGAAAAAACACATCATCGAATTCGATTTCGTTGCTTTGACGTGTTGCTAATGCTCCATCCAATTGAGCCGAATAGAGACTGATGTTTGCAGTTCGTATTTCACGGTCTCGTGAGTTTGAAACCGCGACTGCTGCGATCACCGATACGATAGCGATGGTCGCAAGCGACGCGCCGCCCAGCAACGACAGCTGTTTGTGACGTCGAAACCAACGATAGACTTTGTCATGCAGGCGTTCGGGCATCGCACTGACCGGTTCGTCGGCTAGCCAACGCTGAATATCTCGCTTCAGTTCACGCACCGATTCGTATCGATTCTCGGGCCGAAGGGCCATCGCTTTCATGCAAATCGCGCTCAGCGTTTGGCCAATTTTTGGATTGATTTGCACCGGTGGATCAAACTCACCCGCCCGAACCTTCTGCAACAATTCCTCGGTTGAAAGCCGCGGCTTGGGATGGTCCGGATTTTTGCCGGCGAGGTCTTTGGATAATGTTTTCGGTTGAAATGGCGGTTGGTTTGTCAGCAGGTGAAATAGCGTCGCGCCAAGGCTGTAAATGTCACTCTGTACACTCAACTGGTTCAGTCGTCCGCCTGCTTGCTCCGGTGGCATGTAATCGGGTGTTCCCAAAACACTTCCTTCGCGTTCACTTCCGCTTGCACTGCCCGATACCGGAATGATCGCGCTTTCAGGCGCTTCGGGCGAGGCTTGCCTGTCATACAACGGTTTTGCCAAGCCCCAATCGACCACTAAAGTTTCGCCGTGTTCCCCCAGCATGATGTTTTGAGGCTTTAGGTCGCGATGAAGAACGTGGCGTTCGTGAGCGAATTGCATTGCATCACAAACGTCCATGAAGCGACCTAGAAGTTCGCGAAACGAAACCAGCAAGTCGCCCACCCAGGGTTTTGATTGTGCCTGATGATGGAAACTGCGAATCCCGGTTAACAGGTTATCACCTTCAATAAACCGCATCGCATAAAACGGGCGACCATCAGGATAGATTCCCAGGCCATAAACCGGCACAATTCCCGGGTGCTGCAGTCTACCCGTGATTTCCGCCTCCACCAAAAAACGTTGACGGTTTTCCGGGGCATCGGCGTATGCCGAAATGATTTCTTTCAATGCCACATTGCGGTGCAATTCTTCGTCTTCCGCTAGGTAGACTTCGCCAAGCCCACCGCGTGCGTGCATGCGAAGAATTCGAAAACGACTGCGTTCACTTTTAGTGTGCCCCGCTGGGTTGTTGACATGCTTTCCACCGGTAAACTGCTGACCCAAGGGTTGCCCGTAGGCTTTGGGGGCTGTTGTGGCAAAGTCGTCTCCTTTGGGCGACTGGCTTTCCAATCGGCTCTGTTTGACCGCAGCAATCGTCGCGTGAATATCGGTATCATCCAACCGGTCGGCCAAAGGCAACACGGTGCTGAAGGAACTCAGGGCTACGAGTCCCTGCTCCGCTGTCCCCCCGTTTTTTCGAATGTGTTCCTCGGTCAGGTTTTCAAGCAATTCAACTTGTCGACGGTTCAATCGCCCCTGGTCTAACAAAATGTCTAGGACGGATCGCCGTTTGTCCGTTTTCCAAACCAGCATCGCCTCGATCAACATTTCGCGGTTGATAAAGTCGGTCTGCAGTGCGGTTAGTCCTAGAAGCAGGTTTTGATCGGCCGTAGGCATGTCGGGTCAAGGACCTGAAGCAAGTGGAACGTGAGGGAGCAATGGGGGCTGATCCTCTTGGGCAAGACAAAAGCATTATGAAAATGGTTTGTTTGCGAAGTGACACGCGAATCCCAAACACATCCTAAATGGAAATCTGCTTCCACTGGTGACAAAAAGGGAGCGATTTTTAATTGAAATACACAAAATCGGAAACTCGCACGCCAGTTCTACGCCCCAGCGAATTGAGGCTCGTGTGTAGCCACACTCAAGCGGCGCTAAGAGTTGGCCGCAGCGATTGATTGAAGAATTCTCAATGCCGCGTGGGCGGCCTGGTCAGGTTGTAAAGCTGTAAAAGCGATTCCGGATACCACTTTGGTGATGTTGTGGTCAACGCGATCCGAAATTGCCCAGGTTGCCCCATCGGCAGTGGTCATATAAATCGAAAGTGTGTGATGCCCACTGCCAGGTCGTTCCCCGATGATGTGCAGCAAGGTTCGCTGGCCCGAGCGTCCTCCAAACAGCGTTTCACCGATCCGATATCCGGCCCGCACCCGACCACTACGAACAAGCAGATATCCCGGTGCGATGCGAAAACCCTTGGGCTGCAGAGTCTTGCGGATCGCAATCAAAAGTGCATCCAGTTGGCCCTCATCCGTGACCGCTAATGCATTCAGGCCATCGGAAACCACGATTACGCAATCATCGTCCTCGCTTACGAGAGCGTTTCGGCGCACCGTTAATTGCACCAGCGATTGCTCGGATAGATACTCGCCGGACAATGGATGTAGGATATAGTCCTCGCGATTCTTTGCCCGCGTGCTCAAAGGCAAGACGTGCTCTGTGCCGCTTTCAAAATCGGTCGGCAATTCTTCCCAGATACAACGTTTTGCATCTTCATAAATGTGCTGAACTTGGGCTGATAAGGTCGGCGTTAATTCTGCGGGAGATGCACCATAACCGCTGGCAAGAAAAACTCCGCGAGTGCGGACTTCTGCCATCTTTGTGTTCGCTTCGGCCAGAATCGTGTTGTCGTCCCGGATATCGCTGCGGCGTCGACAGTATTGCAAATAGACCCAGGCCGGATTACCAAAGTGCTCGGTGGGTTTGCCAGCGGAGTCGATGATCCCGATCGATTTGAAGAACGCCCACATCGGATCGTTGACGCGATAGGCAAATTTTTCGCGAACGTGAACGTGGTCTTGATAGGAGGTCGTCAGATAGCCGAGCATCGGATCGATGCGAGTCGGCAAGGCCATCAGGTATCCCGGATTGGCTGGCATTACCTGGTCGATGCACCAGCCCAGGTCATCGAGCGAAACGTCCATATGCAGAGTCGAACAAATGTCCAATCCGATCATCAATCCATGCAGTTTTCCCATGACGATGTCTTCGAGGCAGCATCGTACCAATTGTTCTCTTGTTCGAAAAACTTCAGGACCAATAAAACCGGCTACGTCGTTGAGGTGTACCCACGACTGCCCCGCGGCGTTCTTATGGGGGACTTCTTTGGCCAGGGCACGAGCGAACCCGTACTTGCGAGATTCAAGCAGCACCATGTCGAGCCCGTGGCCATGCCCGTTGGTAAAGTCAGCACCCTGGCCGGTTTCAAAGTAAAGGCCAAAACGCCCTTGGCGGCTTCGTGCATGATCAACCATTTTTTCGACGGTGATGTCGAACGTGCCGTTTGCCTGATCGTTGCCAGCAATGCTTTGAAACCACAACTCGGTTGAGCCAGGGATCGTCCGTTCCGCTTCGGCTTGAATATCAATGTGCGACAAAACGCAATGCGGAAGGATGTCGTCAATGCCAAAGGTGACAAGCAAATCTTGCAAGACTTGTTGAACCGTTATGACCGAAGCTGTCTCGCTGGAGACCGGGTTTGTGCCGACCAAAACATCGCCGACTGCAAAGGCAAAGGCATTGAAGACTTGCCAGCGAATATCGTCTGGGTGATCGGTGGGTGAATTGGGCTGGATCCGGGCGCCCATGTAACCTTTCGCGCCGATTTGTGTTCCGGGCAGATGATTAAAGACCTTGCGGCCGACAGACGTTAAATCGTCATTCGTCATCAAGCGAACGACACAGGCGATGACATCGCTCGACAGACCATGGCGAACTTCATGAATGGCAGCTTCGGTTTCTTGCAACAAGAACGTCTTCAGTTCACCAATGGTCCAAGCAGCAATTTTTTGTTGTACGGATGGATCAATCGCCGCATTGATGAGTTCGAAAAGGTTGTCGCTTTGCTGGGGATGCGAATCGATTTGTGCGATTGTCGTGTGGCTTAGCAACTGGCGAGAATACGTGCGCGCTGCCGGATTGATCGCCGCGACACCGATGATTTCGTCGCCTTCTTTAAACTCATTGGCCGCCCCTAGCATTTGACGATAGAGCGTCTGGTCCCACTGGCCTCTCACTCTCTTAACCCAGGCGATCAGGTTTTCGCCCGCTTCGGGCGGTGGCGTTTGGCCGGCGAAAGCGGGCCGGTTGTCGGCGACTGCTGGTTGTTGAGGGGAACTGCCTGAAGGTGCGTCGGCGCTTGACGGTCCGCTAGAGCGAAAGACCGCCGCCGCAGTGGCGGACGCAAGGCCAACATTCAGAA
>DNWZ01000663.1:0-10464 GCA_003506095.1 Planctomycetaceae bacterium
GCCTTCTTTGCCTTTTCTTCAGCGGACAGGTAAGCACGGATGTCGAGTTTCAGCTCGGCTTGAGCGATTAATTCCATCGCCGTTTTTCGAAGCGCGTCGACGCTGTATCCGGGCTGGATCGGTTGCGGTTGGGCTGGGATTTCGAAAGTTTCCTCGGGTCGATTAGCCCGCTGACGCATTGCGGCACGGCGAATCTCGGTCAATGGCCTGACCTGGGTGACAGCCGGGATGATCGTTTGGGACGGGACTTGATCGATCGAATCGTTTGAATCCACCTGACGAGCGACCAAGGGTTGATGAACCCATTTTGTCGGCGATAGTTGTGGGCTGGCTGGCGTATCACTTAACCTGGGTTGGGAAGGGATCGGGCTGGATGTCGATACCTCGGCAATGGATGCGGAATTGTCCGTAACGATCGGATCGGGCAATGCCTCTACCAGCGGAACCGCAGGCTTCGATAATGGTTGCTGTGCGAACGCCGAAAGAAAGATTCCCGGGGCACCGATCAACGTGTCGCTCGACTTTGCATGATCCTTCGCCTGCTGGTCTGGGGTGTCCAGCGATGTGCTAGCCGATACGTAAGCGTTGACTTGAATGGGTGGCAGGACGGTGTCACTGGCGATAGGCACCGTTATCACAGGTGTTGAAGTTGGTCCCGTTACGCTGGGCGTTGTCGATTCCGTATTGAATTGCAGGTGAACGGACTTCGCCGCCGGAATCCCAAGTGTTACAACCGTCTGCTGGGCGAAACTGGATGAAGCCGACGAAATCAACAGCATGCTGGTGATTCGCGCACAGCATTCAAGCGTTCGCAGCGTTAGGTTGTTTTTTTCTTCCATCGGCCGTGAAAATCCAGTCATGACGTAGTTGTGAACAGGTGCGGTAAGCGGATCAATCGACACCTGCCGCGTTGGTGATATCGGCAGAGATATTGGATCGACTGTGCCAATCCCTACGGGTCAGACATGCATTGCAATCGTTACACCCGAATAGACCGCACCAGCGACAGGGTCTGCGGAATCGTTAAATCTTTACACGGTTGATCAACCAGCAACGGTTGGGGCTTTAACGTAAACGCTTTGGTTGGAGTCCCGTGGATCAGATTCCGTTTCGGATAGGCTGCAAATACGAAGGGTTTGAAATGGTTCAGTTATCTCGCCGGGCGATGCAGCGGCTTGGAAAAGTGAGTGATGCGGAACTGGCGGCGGAAGAATCCGTTTCGGTTGCCGAAATACGCAAGCATCGTCGTGATCATGGTTTACCGCCTGCGGTTCGGGGAAACTGGACACCGGATAGCATTGCCCTGTTGGGCAAGATGTCCGATTCGCAAGTTGCCAAACAGTTGGGGATCACGGCAAACGCAGTCTTCGCACGACGGACCCGTATGGGGATTAAGGCTTACGGAAAATCGATCCAGCAGAAACGACATCCTTGGACCAAGCGTGAATTGGGCTGGCTGGGCAAAGTTTCCGATTCCGAAATCGCGAGGCGATTGGGAATCGACCAAACGACCGTAGCCACCAAGCGGGCGTTGTTGGGAATCGAAGCGGTGCAAAAAGGGCGTTCGACGCGACCATGGAGCAAAGCCGAAATCGCGATGCTTGGCCAATTGCCAGATGCAGAGATTGCCAGACAACTGAAGATCTCGCGTCGAAAAGTAATCGCGAAACGTCAATCGCTTGGGATTGCAAACCGCCTGTCGACGCTGCTGGCCAAACGTTGGAATGC
The DNA here is from genome assembly GCA_003506095.1 of Planctomycetaceae bacterium. Taxonomy (GTDB): domain Bacteria; phylum Planctomycetota; class Planctomycetia; order Pirellulales; family Pirellulaceae; genus UBA6163. The sequence goes on from DNWZ01000663.1 coordinate 1,729, forward strand.
AAAAAGCATCGCTGAACTGGGGACAAAACCCGATGAAGTGATCGCCAAACGATTGAAAATTTCGGTCGCTGCGGTCGCCAATAAACGTCGCCAAATGGGTGTTGCGGCATTTCGCGCCTAGGATGAACTGAAACTCGGTTGTCGGCTATCATACGGCGACGCAATGGACCGTTTTTGAATTCCGACCAAGTTCCTTAGCACGAAACGATACGTCATGAGTGAAGAGCCTGAGACATTGTTTGAATCACTCGGTGGTGCCACGGCGGTTGCCGAAGTCATCGACGAAATGTACGCTCGCGTGATCGCGGACAAAGAGTTGGCGCACTTTTTCCAAGGCAGCGATGTCGACCGGATCAAACGGATGCAGGTCGAGTTTGTGTCGGCGATGATCGACGGTCCGGTTAAATACTCGGGCGCCGAATTGACCGACATCCATCGCGGTCGCGGCATCGAACGGCGCCACTTCTCGCTCTTCTGCGGCCATATGCTTGATGCCTTGGCCAGTCGCGGTGTATCGCCGGTGATGATCGACCAGATCCTTGGCCGATTGGCGATGTACAGCGACAAGGTCACCGGCGCGACGAACGTCGACGGCTGATTGATTACATCGCCGTGCTGCTGCGGATAACGGGAACTAGCAACGCCAAGACGACCAACATCACCAGCATTGCCATCACCAGCAACATCACTGGTTCGAGCAAACGGACGAACAGGTCGAGTCGGCGGAAGGTGCGTTTTTCCAAGCTATCGGCAATTTCCGGCAACACACGATCAAGCGAATTGCTCTCCTCGGCCACGCTGATCATTTCCACCACGGTGATCGGAAAGTGGCCTGAAGCTTTCAGCGGCGAAGCGAGCGTATCGCCACTGCGGATGTTTTCCGCGGCATCGGCGATCGAACGGCTGAGCAGGCGATTGCCCGTGGCCGTGCGGCTGATGTCCAGCGACTTGAGAATCGGCACGCCGTTGCCCAGCAATGTTCCCAAAACCCGGCAAAAACGGGCGACAGCAAGGTTCATCAGAATGCCGCCCAGCACAGGGATCTTCAACTTTGCCCGATCCGCCCACTCCTTGCCCGCTTCACTGGCCAAGCGCACTCGCAAGTAAAAGATCGCTGCGGCCATCGCCAGTAACAGCAACCAACCGTAGGACTGCAACATTCGGCTGAACGACAGCAACGCATCAGTCACCCAAGGCATTTCGCCTTTTTCTCGCAATCGATCAAACATCAAGTCGAACTTTGGCACAAAGAAGACCAGCAAGATGGTGATCACGATCGACCCGACACCGAACAGGAAGATGGGATAAGCCAGCGCGCTGATCGTGCGTCCCTTGAGGTCTTCTTGCAATTCGGTAAATGTGCCCACTCGCTCCAAAGCGTCTTCTAGAAAACCGCCTTCAGCACCGGCGCGGGTCATATTGACGCCCATGTCGCTGAAGACTTTTGGATAGCGAGCCATCGCTTGGCCGAGCGGTTCGCCGTCTTCGACACGCCCTTTGATCTCGGTCAAAACGGCCGACAGCGTCGCGTCGGTGCTTTGTTGCGACAGGACGGTGATCGCCCGCAGCATCGGCACACCGCTTCGCAGCAGCGACGACATTTGCGAGTAAAACGTCGCCATCACCTGTCCTTTGACTCGTCGATTGGTAATCGACGACCGCGACGCAACCGATTCTTTCCCTTCGGCGGCTTTCACTTCGGTGGGAAACAGATTGCGTGCGGCAAGCTGAGCTGTGGCATCGCGCGGGTTGCCCGCTTCGATCGTTCCGGTGACTTTCTGGCCCTGCATGTCGCGGGCAATATAAGCGAACTGTGGCATCAGACCCGATCACCTTTGGTCAGTCGAGCGACTTCTTCAACACTGGTATTGCCCAGGATCGTCTTTTCCCACGCGTCCATTCGCAGCGGCTTCATCCCTTCGGCCAGCGCCGTGCGACGGATTTCCCAACTGCTGACTCGATCGTGAGCCATTTGGCGGATCGATTCCGTCGTCACCAACAATTCGTAAATCCCGAACCGTCCGGCGTATCCGACACCGCGACACGCTCGGCAACCGACGGGGCGATAAAGCGGTTTTCCCGCCAATCGGTCCCAGGGAAAGTCGGTCGGCAAGTCGGTCTGTTTGGGCTGATAGGTCTCTTTGCACGACGGGCACAACCGCCGAATCAGCCGCTGGGCCATTACCGCTTCAACCGTGCTGGCCACCAAGAACGGCTCGACCCCCATGTCGATCATACGCGTGTAAGCGCCGGCGGCGTCGTTGGTGTGCAGCGTGCTGAACACCAAGTGACCGGTCAGCGATGCTTGAATCGCGTTTTCGGCGGTCTCAAAATCGCGGATTTCCCCAACCAACACGACATCCGGGTCATGACGCAAAATCGCCCGCAAACTGGCCGCAAACGTTAGCCCGATCTTTGGGTGCACCTGGATTTGGTTGATCCCATCAAGCTGGTACTCGACCGGATCTTCGGTCGTGATGATCTTGTTGTCGGGGCCACGGATTTCCAGCAAACTGCTGTACAAAGTCGTCGTCTTTCCGCTACCGGTCGGACCGGTGACCAGGATGATGCCGTGCGGCATGCGGATCAAATCGTGGAACGTGTTGTAAACGTCATCCGCCATCCCGAGGCCGCGCAATTCAAAGACCATGCTGCCTTTGTCGAGAATACGCATGACCAACCCTTCGCCGTGAATCATCGGGATCACGCTGACGCGGATGTCGACCTCACGCGAATGCACTCGCAACTTAATGCGGCCGTCTTGGGGCAGACGTTTTTCGGCGATGTTCAATCGCGCCATGATCTTCAAACGGCTGATGATCGCGGCTTGGAAACGATTGATTTCCGGCGGCACAGGCTGCGGGTGCAGAATCCCGTCGATGCGGTAACGAATCACCAGGCCATCGGATTGCGATTCGACGTGAATATCCGACGCTCGCGACTCGATCGCTTCGAGCAAAATTTCGTTAACCAGCCGAACCACCGACGCCTCTTGAGCCATTTCGGATAATTCACTGCCGTCGCTCTCGATCGCGTCCAGCAATTCGAGGCCGTCATCTTCATCCGCCGCAGCGGCGACGAGGCCTTCGACCGTTTCGCTGCCGACGCCGAGATGCCGTTTGACCAACCGGGCGATCTCGCCACGTTCTGCGACAACGGGAATCAAGTGGCGGCCCGTTGCGGCGCTCGCCTCGTCCAGCGGATAGAGGTCCAGCGGATCGGCCGTGGCGACAACGATCGAGCCTTCACGTCTGGCAATCGGAAAAAGGCTGTGGCGATAAATCAGCTTCTGTGGAAAACCGACCAGCGCCGACAAATCGACATCGAACTCGCGAAGGTCAACATACTCCAGCCCCGCTTCTTCAGCTAACGCTTGTAGCGCAGCGACCTCGTCGACATAACCGAGATTGACGGCTGACTGGATCACGCCGCCACTGTCGTCAGACATCGATTGACGCAACTGTTCGTCGGACAACAATCCACGTCTTCGCAGAATTTCACCGGCGTGCATGATCATATCGGGCAACGTTTTTTAAGGTGGGATTGAAGGAAGGCAGGTGGGCAATGGCGAGGCAGTCGGATGCCTTGGCATTTATAGTTTAACCGTTGGGACAGCGATGGGATGATGGCGGTTCAGCGTCCGCCTCGGCCGCGAGTCCGCCCGGAGTCGCCCCCGCCACTCGTGCCGCCGCGTGTTCCGCCGCCAAATCCCGTCGGAGGTCCGCCACCGCCCGGAGCTCCGCCGCCAGGTGCGCCGCCTAAACCGCCACGCTCGCGAATTTGACGAAAGAAGTCGATCCGCCGCTGAATATCTTCGGTTGATGGGTTATCACCACCAGCGGCCGCCGCGGTCGCACCCGAGGGGGACGCTGCGGATGAACTGGACGTTTTCGCCTTTGTGCCGAGAATTGAATCTAACGCTTGCTGGACAACTTCCGCTTTCACGGTGCCTTTGAGCGACACGATTTCGACGGTCTCTTCGGACTGCATCCCGCCGGCATCGATCGCTTCGACCAGTTCACGAATATCGTCGACATCCTGGGGTGGTGCGGTCACAATCAACGAGTTGCTGCGGGCATCAACAGCAATGATCACCGGTGCGGGCTTGGTCGCTTGTTCGTTTCCGCCACCACGTCCGCCACGTCCACCGCCTCCACCACGGATCGCATTGATCAAATCTTGGGGCGAGACCTGCGGTTGACCGCCACGGCCGCCACCCTGTTCACCCGAACGTTCGGCGTAGACCGACTTGACGATATTGGCGACATCGGTCGCGTTTTGATAAATCACTGGAATCAATTGCGGTTTGGAAGTGGTTCGTACATCTTCGGGGCTCTCTTCGCGATCGATTACCTCCAGAATCATCTCGATCGTCTGCATATCGACCGAGTTGGCTTGAACGATCAAAGCATTCAACCGACCGTCGGCAACGATGCTGACCGAACCCGTTGTTGTCAAAATCGAACTGGTCGCGCTGTCGCCCCCGCCCCCGCCACCAATTCCCAGCAATCCGCCCAACATGCCGCCGCCAAGTTCGCCCATGATTGAACCGGCCAGTCCGCCACCCCCGCCACCACCTGAACTGCCGGAATCACCACCCAGAATCTTCGTAATCAGGTCAGCGGCTTCGGGGGCCTTAGTGTATTTCAGCCAAAAGACCGTCGGTTCGGCGGTGGCCAGCGCTGTTTGATCCGACAGCGTGCGCATCATCTGCTCAAAATCCGACAGAGCCAGCGGGTCGTCCGAAGCGATCACCATGCCGCCGGGAGTCATCGTGATCACGATATCGCCCGAACCATCCGGTTTTTTTTCGGACTCGCTTTCATCCGGAGCGGCCAACAACGGAGCAGATTTTTCAGTGGATTGAGCTTGATTGACCGCTTGATCAACGGTCTGCGAAATGGCTTCAGCGGGTTCTTTCGTATCGCTGACTAGCGTCAACTCACTCGGATCGGGCAAAGCGGCAGAATCGTCTTGCAGGCTCGCTTTATCCCGTAACTCTGCTTCCTTGTTCCCGTCGGTCTCCGGTCTCACATCCGAGGATTCTTTGCGATTGTCATTAACATTCAATCCGCCAACCCTTCGCTGGGGAAACGTGTTGATTGCCGCCGATCCACCTCCTGACGACGGCGTGACCATGCGGATCTTATTTTTCTTGCCCATTACCTGCCAAAGGTTCTGTAACTGCTCGACCGTCTCCTGTGCGGTCCGACCGGTATAAGGCAAGACGCGAATTCGATCGCCCATTTCGCCCAGCGAATCGGCACCTTCAAGTTTTTCGATCAAATTACGCACCATCTCGATCTGTTCGGAAGTGCCACGTACCCAAAGTCGCCCCGTCGCCGGGTCACCATCGATCGTCGGAGCGTCTTTTTTGCTGCCGTCGGTCACACCAAAGAACTTATTAATCGTCGCCAGTGCTTGGGATGGTTCCAGGCGACGCAATTGAATGATTTCGAATGTCGAACCACGTCCTTCCAACTTGTCGATCGTTTGCTGGATCATCACATGCGTTTCAGGACGCGCATAAGCGATGATTCCGCCGGCTTGTGGGTCGATTGTCAAACGAGTGTCGGGCAATCCGGCCAGCAAGGTTTGCAACACATCAATCACTGTCGAAGGTGCGACGGTGCTGACGATATAGGTTTCCAGCTTGGGCAATGATTGCGCTTCGCCTGTTTCCGCATTGTTCATCTGCAGCGGCGTGTCGGCCCGTTCAATGATCCGTTCCAGCAAAGCGCGCGTTGCCGCATCGCCGGTTGCGTACAACCGATCGCCGTAAAGTCCGGTCGCAATCCGAATCTTATCACTGGAATTGGCGCCTGATTCCAAGCCAATCAACGGCCGCGCAATCTCTAACAATTCGTCCGCGACACGATATTTCAGTACAATTTCGGTCACATCGCTGCTGGCCGCCGACGCATTGACCAACAACGCCCGAATCGCCTTCAATCGACCGACCGTTTCAGTGACCACCACTTGCTTGGCGCTTTCAAGCACGATCACTTTACCCGCCGGACCAATCAACTGGCCGATTTCAACCTTCGCCGCTTCGGCTGACAAACTGCCAAGGGCAAACACACAGCGGACAATGTCCGAATTCGCTCGCGTGTCGAGTTCATCCGAAGTGACCAACTCGGCCAGTGCACTTATCAAACCCGGTGCAGTGTCCGATTCTTGGTCGATCAAAATCAATTGGCGACCACGCCGCACTAGCGAAAAACCGCGATCTAAAAGCAGGCCATTGATCACATCCATCGCGTCGCCCAAGCGATAAGTACGAGAATTATCAACGTAATTGACGGTTCCCTTGGGATAGCTGTCAGCCTGCAAAGACAAACCAGCTTCGTCCGCGATCCATTGCATCACTTCCCGCCAATCGGCACCGCTGAAGTTGAAAACGAGCTCCACATCGGTCGGCGTCTTGCGAGAAACATCGCTGGCAACAGGCTTCATCTGCCCCTTTAAATCACCCTCAACCTGAACGACAACTTCAGCCGCAGCGGCGACTTCCGGCTGGACGGGAGCCACGGCGGGCAGATTGCTCTCAACGGGATTTGCCTGTTGGACGGTTTTTGCATCGACTTCGGCTTGCGGAGCTTGCTCGCTGGCTGGTGCCAAAAGATCGTCCGCCGCCAGCAATGCTGAGACAAAAACCGGCGAGCTCAGCAACGCAGCAATGACCAACAGCGGCGAGAACGCACGAACAGGTAATCCGATCATGAGTGAGTTATCCAGCGACTCTATAAAAATCTCAAAAAATCAATTTTTCGGCACCGCAGCAGTCCAAAACAACAAAGCCTCAAGCCCGAATCCAAAAAAATCGGCGACTTTATGCCTCGAAAAGGTGGTCGTCGATTGGCCCAACATGCGGATTGTCGACCACGCCCTCGTTAGGAACGATTCTCAAAAAAAACGTCCCATGAGACCACATATGTTAGTCCGAGGCATCTGCCGGACCACCAAATTACCGAACGAAGTCGACGCTCTTTCGGCAGGGCAGGTGCGATAGCCCGGATGTTCAACCCAGGCTCGGCGGTTAAGTTCCGCCGATGCAGAAAAACGCACACCAGGTGGTTGCGTTTGAAAGTTTTAGGACTCGCGAAAAAAGAGCGAATTAGGTCCCACGAGCAGCCGGTTGGTACTTGGTGACTAGCCAAAGCAAGATCGGGCTGGCGACAAAAATCGAACTGTAAGTACCAACCGTTACGCCGACAACGAGACTGAACGCGAACGCGTGAATCCCCTCGCCACCAAAGAAATACAACAACACAACGACGATTAAGGTCGTCAAAGAAGTTAGCAATGTGCGGCTGAGCGTCGAATTGATGCTGGTGTTGACCATTTCACTGGTCAAACGAGGGCTCTTGCCTTTCGTTTCGCGAATTCGGTCGAACACCACAATCGTGTCGTTCAATGAGTATCCGATCACCGTCAAAAGCGCCGCCACGACAGTCAAACTGATCTTGAACTGGTCGACCAACAGAAATCCGAGGAAACTCGCCAACCAATAGCTGACAGCGATCGCACCCAAAGTAACGGTAACGTCGTGCACCAACGCCGCCACAGCAGCCAACCCATAGAACACTCGTTGGAATCGGAACCAAATGTAACCAATGATGCAAAGCAGGCTCGCAAACATCGCACCCAAGGCACGATTCACCATGTCGCCAGCGACACGGCCGCCAACACTGCTGCTGCTGATCCATACCGGATCACTGCCTAAGGTCTGCTTCAAACTGACCATCACCTCATCAGCTGGTCCAAACTCGATCGGCAGACCGATCACCCATTCGCTGAACTTTAGTTCACTCTCTGGGCTCCACTGGTCAGCCTGATCGCCTTGGGGTTCGAGTTCGACGCCAAGCAAATCGATCGAAACATTCGCGTTCTTTGCCGCTCGATCGATGCCCTCTAATAACGACTTCGCATTGATTCGTGCGGTATTGTCTTCCGAATTGCCTTCGATACCCAATTTGACACGAGCACGGCTGATCACTTCGGGAGCACGAGCGGGTGGAGGCGTGGTCGCGGCAGCGGGTTGATCGGCCGCAGTTGGCGTTGTTGCATCCGGAGCCGCTTCGTTCGCCGGTGACGCAGGTGTTTCGTCAGCCGGAGCCGCCGGTGTTTCTGCAGCCGGAGCGGCCGGTGTTTCCTGCAACCGGTGTTGCCGGAGCGGCATCGCCTTCAGCAGGAGGGGCAGCTGCTGGGGAATCGTCTTGAGCCCGCATCGCTACGAACATCGTCGCCTGGCCAATCGACAAACGGCTTTGAGTATTGTCCGCGGGCGTGATCTCAATCTCATAGGTGACCAGCTTTAACGAACCATCGGCTTCGAACCCTGCGCCAATCAGGTCCTTCAGCGTTTTGACACTTTCGATCGCTGAATCGACCTTGAAAACGGTTAATGCCGGAGCTGTTTCCATGGTAACGTTGTTGACCGTGAACTCGGCCTTACTGCCATCATTCGTGGCGAGGCTCTTCGCANNTTCGCAACAACGGCGCGCACAGCATCCGTTGACGAAGCAGGCTCTTGCAATCGAAATGTAACGGACGATCCGCCCGCAAAATCGATGTCCAGAATGGTGCCGCCGCGAGCGACAATCGCTGCGATTCCCGCAACCATCAACAAGCCTGATAATACAATCGCCATTGGACCAAGTCGCATAAAGTCATATCCGTTTGGACCAAACAAAGAACCTCTCAGCGTGTTGACCATGTCGCTCATCGACAACG
>DNWZ01000663.1:10484-10640 GCA_003506095.1 Planctomycetaceae bacterium
TCAACGTCACCGCGAATCCACGGATCTGGTCGGTACCAATCGCATACAACACGATCGCCGTAATCAAGGTGGTCAAGTTGGCATCGATAATGGTTGTCGTTGCGCGGGCGAATCCGTTGCGAATCGACATACGCGCCGCCGCACCCTTGTTCAATT
>DNWZ01000142.1 GCA_003506095.1 Planctomycetaceae bacterium
GAACGGAAAATCGATGGATCCCAGCAGAATCGCTCCCGAGATACTCAATTCTCTTGGCAGGAAGTCCACGGTGTTACCCGGTTTCCTATCCAAGTTGCTGGTTTACTCGATGCTTCCGCTCCCCCGGTGGGCGAGAATTGCGATCATGGGTAAAGTGATGCGGGACATGGCATCGACCTAGCTCTACGAACGATTTCCAGATAATGCCAACCGCCTTCTCGCGATCCAAACAGGACGCCTGCGACGACGAGTGATTGTCGCTCCGGGTCAATCCTGTGCTGCCTGAAGCTGAGTTGAAACCGCAACCTGGAAGGACTCGATCGCAACGAAGCCGCCCCACAGATTCATCTAACGCGGTGCTCTGTACTTCCGTTTCTTAGGGAGGGCGGTCGTGCGTCCCCATACCCGCTGGCAAAGTTCGCACCTTGAGGCTTCTTTGTGACCCAGACCAACTGGAAATAGAATCCCGAGCCAGGCTGACGGTTCATGGACCGAACGCGAGACCGTCGCTGCGTATCGGTCGCCGTTCAAGTTCAAAAAGCATGGTGAAAGCGGGGTAATGTCCACGGCGCGACCGACGAATTTGGCTTTCAAGCGATCGAAAACCGAGTTCAAGTACACAACCTGCACGCCACGATTATGCACCTTTTAGATTTTGACCACACGCAACTGACCTATCGTTACGCCGGAAGCGATTCTCGGCTGACCGACGTTCATGGTAATGTGGTGCACGACATCATCAGTTAGGTTAGGCAAGCTCCCAATGAACTTTCCAGTTGCATCGAAATTGCGAATCATTCTGGTCCTGTTGCTATTAATCGCTTCGCGATCAAGCGAAGTGCATGCTGAGCTCGAGGCGTATGGAACTTTTGAATGCATGGGCATCGTGGCCGACTTGCCCGCTGGGACCACGCACGAACAGATCGGAAAAGTGCGCGTCGAGTTGGAGGAAAACGGTCGTTGGCAACCGATGCAGAATGCCGTTCGTGTTGGCAGCGAAGCGTATTATGCCAGCAGCCTGTTCGACTTAACGCCAGGGACGAGTTATCGATGCCGAGTTTCGTTTTTTGATGACAGCGGAAATCTCATTAGCGCTGATACGACTATCGGATCGACACGAAACGAAGTTTCAACACCCCGGCCACTGAAAGAAATCTACGTCAGCCCCGATGGCAGTGATGCCGGCGGCGGAACCAAAACCAACCCCTTTGCAACGGTTGCTCACGCCTTTTCGGTCGCGACCGCTGGCACACATATCGTGCTACGCGGCGGACTTTACCACGAAGGCGAAATCGCAGTCACTCAAAAGGCGACAGCAGCGACTCCGCTCGTGCTACGGCCTGCACCTGGCGAGACGCCCATCCTTGATGGTTCCGACCCTGCATTGATTACAGCGAAATGGTCAAAAATTGCACCAAAGGTTTTTCAACGTCCATCGACTCACGATGCTCGCAATGTATCATTACGACGACTGTCGGACGACAAGGTATTTCGTGTCTACCGTATGGCAACGCTTGCCGAGGTCACCGGTGCAACGAGCCTATTCGACGGTCAATCGCAAACGTTTGCCGATCTTTCCATCCTGGCAGCCTATCATATCGATGGCTCATCCATCACGATCCGAGTCCCCGAAGGAACCATTGACGACTATGCAGTTTACATTTCCCACAGGAATCACGCCTTAAGTATTGATAATCGAAATCACGTTCACATCGACGGTATAACATTTTCGCATTACGGGTCGGGCGATTATTCTCGCACCATCATCCTGAACAATGCCAGCGATATTGTTGTTCAAAATTGTCGCTTCGAATACAACAACACCGGCATCTCTTTGAAGCGAAGCTGCAACCGCGTTGTTGTTCAAGACAATGTGGCGATTGATGATACGGCAAATTGGCATTTCGGATACACAAAATCCGCCGGAATCTTGTATCATTCGGAGATCGAAACGGGTTTCGTAACGATCAACGGCCCTTATGATGGTCGCGGTGTTGTGATCCGTAGGAATGTTGTGCGTGGGCTGTTCGACGGATTCGGCTTGGCCCCGGTTCCATACACAGGAACGCGCACAGCCGAAGTCGATTTTTATCACAACAGGATTTTTCACATCGCTGACGATTTTATGGAAATCGATGGATATGCGAGAAACTATCGCATTTTCCGAAACGACATGCGAGAATCGCTGTCGGGCATTTCGTTAGCCCAGGCTCTGGATGGTCCAGTCTGGATTGTCCGAAACCTGATCTTGGATTGCGGAATAGCCAAAGCGGCCGAGACCGAAGGATTTCAGGGGTATCCATTTAAAACCAATGGTGGCCATGGCACCGAAGTCGGATCGGGGATGATTTTTCTCTATCACAATACCGCTAGTACACGTGATCCTGGAAGCCATGCATTGCTGGTGAAAAACGCGAAGTGGAAGGAAATTACCCTACGCAACAATATCTGGGTCGGAAAGAGTCATGGCTTTCTGTCGTGGACGAAGGAAGTCTCTCCCATGGATTGGGATTTTGACAATCTGTACAGCGAGAAGGGCGTGCTAATGCAGTTTGGGAATCGCGGCAATGCTTCGCTGAACACCTATTTCAAAGATTTAAAGGAAGTGTTCGCCGGGACCGGTTGGCTGGAACATGGCATTTCGGCGCCACCCTTGTTTTTGGACCCTGCGACAGGAAACTTTCGGCTATCGTCAAAAAGTTCTTGCATCGACAAAGGGGTTCGACTGCCTGGTATTAATGACAGCTTCACCGGCCTTGCGCCCGACATGGGGGCAATTGAATACAAACCGTAAGCACGGAGAATACATGTCCGGCACGAATGGCACAGGCAGGCCGTGGTGACGGGAGCATCATCGGGAATTGGGCGAGCGCTGGCGACGGAGCTTGCACAGGCCAACATCAATTTAGTCTTGGTTGGTCGCGACGTAACGGAGCTGGATCGACTGGCCGCCGAACTGAG
>DNWZ01000020.1 GCA_003506095.1 Planctomycetaceae bacterium
GAAGCGGCTCGCAAATCGGCCAAGGGTGACGAAAAGATCGGCGTTAACATCGTCTTGGCTGCACTGGATGCACCGATGCGACAAATCGCTGATAACGGCGGTTTGGACGGTGCGGTGATCGTTGATGAAGTTCGTGAAAAAGATGCGAACATCGGATTCGATGCTTACACCGGAACCTACGTCGATATGCTAAAGGCTGGTATCATCGATCCGGTAAAGGTCGTGCGTACGGCGCTGGCGAATGCTGGCAGCATCGCTGGACTGTTGCTAACAACCGAAGCGATGGTGACGAACTTCGATAAGGACGACAAGGCGAAGCGAGCCGTTGAAGGTGTCGTTTCGTAGTCGTCGGTCTTACGAATGCCTGAATGATGAATCATGGCAACCTTCGGTAATCCGGGGGTTGCCTTGTTGTTTCAAGTTACAAAATTGTTGGCTGATCGTAAGCCAACACAAACCACATACCTTTGCATGAAGCGATCCGTTCGCACCGTTCATGGCTGAAAAGCGCGACTATTACGAAGTGCTGCAGGTCGCCAGGACCTCGACGAAGATCGATATCGATCGCGCGTATCGAAAACTGGCGATCAAGTACCATCCCGACAGCAATCGGAATGACCCCGAAGCGACGCTGAAGTTTAAAGAATGCAGCGAAGCCTATGAGGTTTTGACAGATGGCGACAAGCGTGCCCGTTACGACCAATTCGGACACGCGGGTTTAGCCGGTGGCGGTGGTGGCGGTTCGCAATTCACTGACTTTGATTCGTTCGGCGATATATTTGGCGATGTGATCAATGATTTTTTCGGTGGCGGAAAAAGTCGTCGCGGTGGTGGAGGTGGGCGTCGGAAAAGTCGCGGCGCGGATATCCGTTGCGATGTAACGCTGACACTGGAGCAAGCCGCGAAAGGCGTTTCGAAGGAGATTTCATTTCGTCGGCGCAATACTTGCGACACTTGCGATGGCAGTGGCGCAGCACCGGGCAGCCAGCCAATCGTTTGTTCGACCTGTGGCGGCCGTGGCCAAGTCATCCAGTCAGCCGGTATTTTGCGGGTCCAGACCAATTGTCCGACTTGCCACGGGGCGGGCAAGACGATCAGCCAGCCTTGTAACGCGTGTCGCGGCAGCGGCTTGGTCGCTGAGAAGGCGACATTGACCGTTGACATACCCGCTGGTGTCGACGATGGCATGCGAGTGAGACTACAGGGCGAAGGCGAAGCGAGTCCCGACGGCGGGCCGCGCGGCGATTGCTACTGTTTCATCACCGTAAAACCACACGACCTATTCCGACGAGACGGGCAAAACCTGATTCTGCAGTTTCCGATCTCTTACAGCCAAGCTGCTCTGGGCGCGGAAGTCGAAGTGCCGACGCTCGACGGACGAACAACCTTGAGGATTGAACCGGGAACTCACAGTGGGGATGTATTTCGAATCTCTGGTTGTGGCGTTGTACAACCCGGCGGAGCGCGGCGGGGCGACCTGTTGGTGCAGACGATGATCGAAGTGCCGAAAAAATTGTCCGAAGCGCAAGCAAAACTGCTGCGGGAACTAGCAAGCCTAGAGCACGAATCGGTGCTCCCACAAACCAAATCATTTTTTGAAAAACTGAAGTCGTTTTTCGATACTGAATCCCAGACTTCCTAACGCCTGGTTTTACACAAGCGATTAATCGATATGAACGCCCAACCTGATTATTCGAATCATCCGCGGGACCCATTGAGCGGAGATCCACTTGACCCAACAACTCACGACGCGACACATCCTGCGGCAGACGCATCGAGCAGATATCCTGACGATGTGCCACAGGAAACCGGCGATAAGTCTTATGACACCATTGACGCGGCCTATGCTTCGGCCGCTGATCGGGCGGACGATCCGGAATCTCGCGATGAAGCGATGATCAGGATGCGACATGAAGTCGAGCAGTCACGTCAACGTGTTTTGATAGCCCAAGCCGAACTGGAGAATTTTCGCAAGCGAACACGCAAAGACTATGAAGAGCAATTGCGTTTCGCAGCGATGCCACTTGTAGAAGATTTATTGCTCGTGCGCGACAACCTGGCTCGTGCAATCGATGCCGCCGCTGCTGCCAGCGGAGCGACTGATGGATTGCGGGCGGGTGTTGAAATGGTCGTCAAGCAGTTTGATGATGCGATGGCAAAGCACGGAATCAGCCCGATCAACTCGGTCGGCGTGCCGTTCGATCCCAATTTGCATCAAGCCATTTCGCAGATGCCCAGCCAACAACACCCGGACGGAGTCGTTGCGATCGAGGCGACGACCGGCTTTACGATGCATGGCCGCGTGATTCGTCCGAGCCAAGTAGTGGTCAGCACTGGCGGCGGTCAAGTTTAATCACGCGTTAGCGTTGTATCTTTGTTTTCCCTTTAGCCTATAAACCACCCAAACGTTCCCTTGCGAGTGCGTACACGATGCCGACTTACGATTACGAATGCGACGCTTGCAGCCACACATTTGAAGTTTATCAAGGGATTAACGATCCGCTGAAAAAGAAATGCCCCGAGTGCGGCAAGAATAAACTGCGCCGATTGTTCGGTGGCGGTGCAGCGATCATGTTCAAGGGCAGCGGATTCTATCAAACCGATTATCGCAGTGACGGCTATAAGAAAGCCGCCAAGGCTGACAAACCCGCGGGAGATTCAGGCGGCGATAAGAAGTCGGAATCCAAAGCAACTTCGAACAGTGAAGCGAAGCCCTCGCCCGCGAAGACACCAACGAAATCCGACGGTAATCAATAGTTGCCGAGCGTTCGACTGCCATCAATCTTACTCAAGCCTATCCGAAAGCCGAACAAAGCGGCGAATGGTTATCGGATAGGTTTGCACCACAACCCCGTCGCAATCACTGAGGGTTGAAATCTTGTTGAACAACGCCGAGTCTTAGTTGTGAAACTAGTCCAGCGCTATGTCGATCGTCGCACCAGCGGAAACTTCTAACTTCCGATCCATCGCCCCGCCTCGAAAAGTTTCTGGGATCGCGTTGTACGCAGCCTCTGTTTTCCCTTGCGTAACATAGTAGGTATACGTCCCGGGCATCACGGCTAACTTTGCTACGCCATTCTGGATCATTCCTTGCGATTGACCACCTTCTGCAATTGGCTGGAGGTTGAATGTCAGATCGTTTACGGGCGTTCCCGACCGCTTTACATTAAAGGTGACTTCGACGGGATCAGGATTGGTAACGACCGTTGGACCGCCGCAGCCTGCGATGAAAACCGCTGTCGTCAAAATCAAAAGACAAGATATCGCTTTGATCACAAAACACTCGATTGGAAAGTTGTGAAATGAAGGAGTAACAGCTAATCCGAAAAGGGGCCTGTCCCTCTCCGGCGAGGCCAAAAAACCAATGAAATTGGTTCGCCTCTAAAGGGTCAGCCTTCTTTTCGGATCGGCTCTAAGTTTAAAAAATAGCCGCCAAGCTAGATGACGGCCACGTAGAACGATTGGCAGAATCTGAGAAACTAGAAGGCGTCTGATACAACCACGCCGTCTTGAGATCCCGCGAGTGCCTTCAGCACTCTCCAATCAAGAGAATCGGAAAGGAACCGTACCGATCCATCACCCAAGGCCGAGTTACATCCGCCTGGATGGAAGCTGAACGGTTCGTCATTCGGTCCGCAATTATTCTGGGACCAACGGCACTCAGGCGGACCGCCAATCGGAGTCTTGTATTGATTGATTTTCATTGCCCGTGAAGCCGGGGCAACCGCGTTGCTCGGCCCCGACAAGCCGTTTGTGCCTGAGTCAGGGTCAGCCCACGCGTACATTCGACGTCCACCGGTCGTTCCTCCCGTCCACTGGACGCTATCGTCTGAAATCACAGCAGGACGAGTTGAAAGAGAAGCGAAAACACCTGCGCTCGGGTGAGCGCGACCCGCATCCTCAATACACAGGATCGTACTGGTTAAACCGTCGATCACACTGCCCATGCCCCACCTATCGTCACACGACAAACAGCCTTGCCGTGTCATCGCTTGACGCCTTGCGTTGTCCGTCGGGCGAGTTCCCGGAATTCCGTTCGCCGCATTTTCTTCAACGTCTGAAACGGAAATAAACATATAGTCCCAACCGCCGTAGCCGTCTGGCGACCGCGAGGCTCCCGAAACGGGAGTGCTTGGGCAAACGTAGGTCGCAATACTCGTTTTCGCAGCTAGAACCGTATTGGGATACAGCGGATCGTGATAGACCGCACCCCGAGCACGAGGATGAACGGCACCCATTATGTAACGGCCTGCTGTAACCATTTGCGCATGGGTCAGCGATTGGTCCATCATTTCATATACCGCGTTCTGCTCGATATATGGCAGCAACAACGTAGGAGTTGACTGCGTCATGTAAACCGTTGATGCACCACCGGTGCTATCGCACTGACCTGCGTGCGGTAGTTTTTTGTATGTGCTTTCAAAGTTGTGAACTGCCAAGCCGATTTGCTTCAAATTATTTGAGCATTGCATCCTGCGTGCAGCTTCGCGTGCAGCTTGCACGGCCGGCAATAGCAAACCGACCATGACCCCGATGATTGCGATTACGACCAAGAGTTCGACAAGCGTGAACCCACGCTTTTTTGGGTTAGACTTCACAATAGACTCCGCCAAGATTTGCCACGAGCCCGAGTCCAAACTTTTAAGACTCGTCAAAAATGCTCGTGCGGGAGTATACAGAACCAAGGCCGGTCACCCCAGCCATGGGTGGTTAATAATTAAACAAGATGTTGTGAAGAATATTCTTATTTAAAGTACCAACGGTTTGCATAAGAAGAATAGACATTTTCAAATACAACAAGCGGAACCAGCGCGGGTCACAAAAAACATATCCGAAATCCACCAGCCCCTTTGCCACTAGCCTCAGTCCTCTTGGGAATTCTCAAAGACCCTAAGCCGCTCGTGTGGACTTCGCTTTCGAAATGTCAGACTTCGGTAATGCCAAACTCGCGATTACTCCAAGTTCGACAATCGTCCAATTGTTTTTCGCGTCGCGGCGAAGCACGAGAGTGCCCGAATGCGTGACCCGGTTTAATAATCGTTGAGTATCTTCGCCATGCAACTGCGGTTTCGCGTCGTCAATTAAAACCAAATCGACGGTGCCGATTGTCCGTGACAGCTGGCGCAGGCCTTCATCAATTGACCCTGGAATGGGCACCGCCTTTCCACCAACACGTCGAACTTGTTGATGGAACTGCAGCACCGTTGTTCCGCCGCTCGCCAAATCAAAATCATCGATGGCGACGTACTTTGGCGTCGGAACTGAATCGCACACGATCGCTTCGAGCAACTCAACGGCGCGAGAAGCGTCGCCGAGGTTGGTATCGAGAATCGATAGGATTTGCCGTCCGGCGATCAGCTTGGTCCAGGCGTTCTTTTTCGGATGCGGGATCCGTTTGAAAGCGACCTCGGCGACTTCACTGACTTCCGCGACAACCAACGCCGGAGCCTGGGCGGACTTCCTCGCTTTCCCAACAAGTGCCTTTCGTTTCGTCTTCAAGATCGGCCGTTCGGCGACTGACGATTGCGGAACGTTGCCCGCATGGGGCAGAGTCGTTTTGGCTGACGGCGTTGTTAAACCAACGCTTTTGCCGATTTGAGCCGAAGCGGCAGCGTCGGATCGTTCGACAACATTTGCCATCGCGTTCGCTTCGGTTTCCGGCCGCTTACCGAACAACGCGTTCCAGAGCTTTCCCAGAGCCATCGCCTTGGATTCCTTGTCAGAACGAACGAGAGAGGCACCGACAAATTTCGAGCGTCAGCCAATGGTGGCTTCGGTCCGTCGGCATAACTCTGTTGTCGGCTGTATGTCCTATGCGTGTCGAATCGATAACGCCGCATTCCGGTAAGTAAAGCAAGGTTGACTTTAACGGCACCTTTGAACGGTCCGGTCCAGCCAATCGCAACTTCGCCAAACCTGCGGAGTGCGTCGAAAATCGCGGTGAAATAGACTAGGCTATTTACTTAGCCAGGGTGCCGGCCGACACACGCTTCACCGCTTTTCCAAATTCGCCGCTACAGACCATGAAGCTCCCACGCTTGATCACGATTTTGCCAACTTGGGCCCTTCTGACCGCATTTGGCTCCCTGGCGTTCGCCCAGCCACCCAAAGATCCGCAACTTGCGCAATCAGAACCGCGAAAAATCAGTGGAATCTATCCGGATTTGACGGTCTATGGCATCTACAGCGAAAACGGGGCACACACAAAAGCGGGGCACGAGGAGTGCGGGATCGGCGCGATCGTGCCGTGGGGCGAAAAGCTGTGGATGGTCAACTATGCCCCGCACAAGCCGCATGGCAGCGAACACAAGCTGTTTTCGGTCGACTCGGATTTGAAATTGGTCGTGCATCCGCAGAGCGTCGGTGGCACGCCAGCGGGCCGCATGATTCACAAAGAGTCACAGCAACTGTTCATCGCCCATTACGCGATCGGCTTGGACGGCAAGGTTCGCGTGATTCCGATCGAAAAGATGCCGATCCGCGTCACCGCGATCACACGCCACCTGACTGACCCGGCGAACAAAGTCTTCTACGTCGACATGGAAGGGAGCATCTGGGAAGCCGACGTACACACGCTAGAAGTCACTCAGCTTTTCAAAAAACCTGTTCCCGGATGGCATGCCAAAGGGGCTTACGTTTCACAGGGCCGATTGGTCGTTTCGAACAACGGGGAACTGAGCGCCGGCAGTTACAAGGATCTGCTGGTTGGCGGAAAGGCCGAAACGGAAGAAGATCGGGGCGTGCTGGCACAGTACGACGGCAAAAACTGGAGCATTATCGAAAGGCGACAGTACACCGACGTCAGCGGCCCATCGGGCATCCAAGGCGGCAGCGATTCGGACGACCCGATCTGGGCGATCGGATGGGACCGCCGCAGCCTGAGGCTGATGTTGCTCGATCAAGGCAAATGGAGCACATTTCTGTTGCCCAAGGCTGCGTTCTGTAACGACGCGTATCACGGATGGTACACCGAATGGCCACGCATCCGTGAAATCACCAATGGGCGTTGGATGATGGACATGCACGGCATGTTTTTCGATTTCCCACCATCATTTTCGAATGCTGATACTTCCGGAATTCGCCCGATCGGCAGCCACCTGCGTTACATTCCCGACTTCTGCCAGTGGAACGGCCAACTTGTTTTAGCGTCCGACGAAACCAGCATTCAAGGTAATCCGCTGGCGGGCCAACCCCAGTCCAATTTGTGGTTCGGAAACTATGACGATTTGAAATCATGGGGGCCAGCGAGCGGATATGGTGGGCCATGGATTAACGACGCGATCACCGCCAATCAACCGTCCAACCCTTTCTTAGTTGCAGGTTTTGATCGACGTGTCATTCATCTGGCGACTACGCGTGAAATGGTTTTGCCCGCCGAAACGATCAATCGGGCCGCGGATCAACAGGCCATCACGCTGATACCTGAATCGTTGACAAACTTGACTCGAATCGCCCTGCCACGCGGTGACTGGAAAAGATTCGCGCCCGGGTTTCAATTCACGATCGATCAACCCGCAACCGTTTTCTTAGCAGTCGACAAACGTGGCGATCCCAAGCTGTCTGATGATTGGACATTGACCGATATGTCGATCACTTGGGGCAATGCCAATCACACAGATGCGGTTTACCACCGATCCTTTGCCGCCGGAACGGTCGAGATCCCCAAAAACGTTACGGAACATATTCCGGGATCGTTCGGCATGCCGCATTTGGCGTTCGTTCAATCAGATGCACCGCGCATCAAAATCGCCTCGCAAGACGCGACCGTTTTTTATCCCAAGACGGTTGTGGCGAAATCGGCCGCGTCAGATTTACCAGTTCGTTTTAAGGTTGAAATCGATAAGTTAGGAAACGGAAACTGGGACGAATATTCGACGTTTGAACTACCCGCCGAAGGATACTTCCACCATCCATTACCCGACGATTTTTCAGCGACTTGGCTGCGGTTTTCCGCTGATCGCGATTGCGTCGCCACGGCCGTTTTGCATCAAACGACCAATCGTTTTATCGATGCCCAACAATATCAAACGCTGTTCGCCGGACTTGCGGATGTCGACGCCGCGTCGACCGACGAATCGTTGCTGTATCCTGCCAAAAAGAATCGAAACTTAATTGTTATCGATAAGGATAATGGTCATTATGAGTTTACTAAAGATAGATTCGATTTTAAGGCTGTAAAATCCGATCCGGAATTGGCGTCGCGCTTGCAAGTCGAGCCCGAGTTTACGGTCGACGAAGCTTCGGTGATCCTGCAGCACCGTGGCACGCGATTGCGATTGCCGAAAGGAGATGCTGCTTATGACCGGCCACTGGAAAGCGGTTGGCCACGCGGTTCGCGGGAAGTTCAGTCCGAGCGACATTTGGCGAATTTTCACGGGACGTTTTACGAAGTCCCCTTGATTCTCAATGGCCAGCCACCGGCATTCAATTTGATGCGTCCGGTGGCCAGTCATCGCAAACGGATCAGCGATTTTTGTTCGTGGAATGGCCTGCTGGTGCTCGCCGGCATCAATCCGATCGCATCGCCAGATAGCCACGTTTTTAAGGATGCGAACAACCGGCTAGGATTGTGGTTTGGTGGCATTGATGATTTGTGGAAATTAGGAAAACCGGTTGGTAAAGGCGGGCCTTGGAAGTTGTCGAGCGTGATGGCCGGTAAGCCGTCGGATGCGTACCTGATGACAGGTTACGACAAGAAGTCGCTGGTGATCGAATCCGATTTCGACACACAAATCATGATCGAGGTCGATGTCGATCATCAATCCGGATGGCATCGTTATCACTTACTGGACGTGAAAGCAAACGTGCCGCTGATGCATGAATTTCCGACCGCGTTCAGTGCCCACTGGGTTCGCTTGACATCATCTGCAAATGCTGTGATCACCGCTGAGTTTACTTATCAATAGGACAGGCTTGATGAATGGTGTTTTGAAAGTGATGCTTTCGCAATTTGATCTTCGCGTGACCAATTCATGCAGAGTTGCCTGCGTCGCTGCGGTCGGTATTTCACTGCTGGCGATCGATTTGCGTTTCGTGTCCGCTGCGGAACCGGATCGTCCGAATATCATTTTGATGATGGGTGATGATCACGGATGGGAGGAAACCAAATACAACGGCCATCCCTATTTGCACACGCCGGTATTGGATGAAATGGCCGCAACCGGTTTGCGGATGGATCGATTCTATGCCGCGCATCCATCGTGTTCGCCGACTCGCGGCAGTTTCCTGACCGGCCGTCATCCCAATCGATATGGGACCTTTGCGCCCGGTTGGTCGATTCGTCCAGAAGAAATTTCGATCGCACAAATTCTTGCCAAAGCGGGCTACAGGTGTGGTCATTTCGGCAAATGGCATGTCGGGCCGGTTAAAGCCGACTCGCCAACAAATCCCGGAGCACTGGGGTTTCATCAATCGGTTTCGCACGACAATTTCTTTGAACTCGATCCGCCGCTTTCGCGAAATGGCGGACCGCCCGAAGTGATCAAGGGCGAAAGTTCGGAAGTGATTGTTCGCGAAGCGATCCGGTTCATCGACGAATCCAAACGCTCCGATGCACCTGTTTTTGTTGTCATCTGGTTCGGGTCGCCGCACGAACCTTACAGCGGCTTGCCTGCCGACTTGGCGTTATATGATGACCTGCCGGCAAAGTATAACAAAAAACGTGTAAAACTGACGTCCAACGAAACCGGCAAACAGGTCGAGCGACCACACGGCGAAGTGTTACGCGAGCGGTATGCGGAAATCACCGCCATGGATCGCGCGATCGGCATGTTGCGAGACCACTTAACCGCCCAATCGCTGCGTGATGATACGTTGCTGTTTTATTGTGGCGACAACGGCACATCGGCCGACGGTTCGCTGGCAACGCCTCACCGAGGTGTAAAAGGCCAAGTCTATGATGGCGGCACATTGGTACCATGTGTGGTCCAGTGGCCGTCGAAGTTTAAGAATCCGATCGTCAGTAAGCTGAATGCATCGACCAGCGATTTGTTGCCAACGTTGTGTGCGATCACCGGCCAGCCGCTGCCGGATCGCCCGCTTGATGGGATCAACCTGTTACCGCTGATCGCCGCTGGCCAGGACCAACGCGACCAGCCGATCCTGTTCTGGAACTTCAACACCGCCCGTTTTGCAAAGACAAATCCAAAACCTTGGATCGATCCTGAGCTGCAAAAGGGGACATCGCCGTTGGTGAAGTTGATGGGTTCTATCGCGACTCGCAACTTTACGAATTGGCATCATCCGGAAATCACGGAAGACGATTTCCGCGGGGCGCGAGCGATTGTTGACAATCGCTACAAGCTGGTGATACACGACCAAAAAGACGGCAAGGAAAAGGTCGAGTTGTTCGATTTGCCTGCCGATCAGGGGGAGAAGAACAACCTGGTCACCGAATTGCCCGATATCGCAGAACGTTTGTCAAACGATCTGCGAACCTGGCAAGAGTCGGTGCTGCGCAGCGTTCGCGGTAGCGATTACTGAGCCGGTGACTGGATTAGTTGCCACTGCTGCGACCTTGGCGACGTCGATCGGCTTCGGTCAACAACGCCTTTCGCAGGCGGATGCTTTGCGGAGTGATTTCAACCAATTCATCGTCTTCGATGTATTCCAAAGCGGCTTCGAGCGACAGTTCGCGTGGCGGCTTGAGAATCACGTTCTCGTCACTGCCGGATGCCCGCATGTTGGTCAGTTTCTTTTCACGACAAGGATTGACCGCTAAGTCATTATCGCGAACGTTTTCGCCAACGATCATCCCTTCGTAAATCGTTTCGCCCGGGCCGACGAACAGGTCGGCGCGGTCTTGCAATGCAAACAATGCAAACGGCATCGCTTTGCCAGAAACCATCGAAACGTACACACCGTTTGCACGGCGTGGCACTTCGCCTTCAAGTTCGCGATAGCTCTCGAAGCGGTGATTGATGATCGCAGTTCCGCGGGTGGCATTGAGCAGTCGTGTGCGCAAACCGATCAGCCCGCGAGCAGGAATCAGGAACCTGAGCAGGCTGTACTCGCCGCGCTGATTCATCTCTTCCAATTGCCCGCGTCGATTGCCGACCAATTCCATGACGGGCCCCATGTTGTCTGTCGGCACTTCGACTGACAAAGTTTCGAATGGCTCATGAGTTTTGCCGTTGATCTCTTTGAAGACGACGCGAGGTTTTCCAACGCTCAGTTCATAGCCCTCACGTCGCATCGTTTCGATCAGAATGGCCAAGTGCAATACGCCACGACCGCGCACGGCGTAAGCCTCGGTCCCTTCGACCGGTTCGACGCGCAGCGCGACGTTTCGTTCGAGCTCCTTTTCCAGACGACCCTTCAATTGGCGAGTCGTCACATACTTGCCTTCGCGGCCGACCAGCGGCGATGTGTTGACGCTGAAAACCATTTCCAAAGTCGGTTCGTCGACGGCCAATCGCGTCATCGCAGTGCCGGTATCGACCGCACAGATCGTGTCGCCAATTTCGACGTCTTCCAGACCTTCGATCGCAACTAGGTCGCCCGCTTGGGCCGATTCGGTTGCGACGCGGCCGAGCTTGTCAAAGACATACAAACCGGCGATTTTGACTTTCCGCGAACCTTCGTGGCCATGCAAATCGATCATCTGACCAGCACGTATTTGACCGGCAGCGATTCGTCCGACCGCAATTCGACCGACATACTCAGACCAATCGAGTGTCGTTACCATCATCTGCAGCGGGGCGTCTTGATTGACTTCGGGCCCCGGCAGCGAATCGACCAACAAATCCAGCAGCGTTTTCATGCTATCCGTTGGCTTCAACGGATCCGTGGTTGCATAACCTTCTTTTGCCGATGTGAAAACAAACGAAACATCATCCAAAAGGTGTTCGCCACCGAGCTCTGCCAACAACTCAAGAGCTTCGTCCAGCGCTTCGCGAGGGCGACCATCGGGCCGGTCGACTTTGTTGACCACGACGATCGGTTTGGCGCCAGACTCGAGTGCCTTTTCAAGCACAAATCGAGTTTGCGGCATTGGTCCTTCGGCCGCATCGACCAACACCAGTGCACCATCAGCCATGCTGACGACACGTTCGACTTCACCGCCAAAATCGGCGTGGCCCGGCGTGTCGATCAAATTGATTTTTACACCGCGATAGTGGATCGCGATGTTCTTCGCCAGGATCGTAATCCCGCGTTCACGTTCTAAATCGTTGCTGTCCAAAATGCGTTCACCACGCAGTTCGGTGTCACGGTATTGGC
>DNWZ01000406.1 GCA_003506095.1 Planctomycetaceae bacterium
ACTGATCGCCCCGTGGGATTCTCTGGTATAAGCGTTTTCAGGCAGAGCCTAGCATATTTCGACGAATCAACATTTTCACTCACCGCTAATGTACCATACGCTTGGCAACCGCTGGGCGAACAACAAGTAGTGGACCTGAGTGGCGGTCGGCAGGGCATTCATGTACTCGGAATAGAGGAGTCCAACCAGGTCGTGTCTTATTTGCATCGCGGGTCAATAAAGGGAAGCACTGTTGCGGAGGTCCTTGACGACTATGCAAGCCACATTCGCAAAACTACGGTCCTCGTTCTTGATAGTGCCTCACCCCGCACTTGTAAGCTTATTCAAGACAAGCAGGAGGAGTGGGCGTCGCAAGGGCTCATACTTATTCCCCTGCCTGCCTACTCTCCAGAATTGAATGATTCTTAACGCACCTGGAAAGACCTAAAGTACACCAGGTTGCCGACTGAAGCGTGGAGAAGCCTGAAATCGATGTTTAAAGAACTGACTCGTATTTTTCAAAATCTCGGTCGAATGGTGCTAATGCCTTCAATCCAGGGGATTGTTTAAAATGATATCCCGAAACAGACGTGTCGGGTTGCTTATCTTGATGCAATGAACGCAGGGATGCGCCTGTTGAGGGGCCGACTTTTCCGAGGCAAGGGCTGGAACCCGTCTGTCCATAATTACATAATCCGTTTTTCAGATATGGATGCTCAAATGCGTATGTGTGGCACTCAAAGTGGAGAGCTGGTTGGCTTGCATCATACGCGGGAAGATGCTTTCGTAATTAATGAAAACATTGAATTCTTAACAAGGCAACTCATTTGGCGTTGTTCACCTGTATGACCACCACCCAGCGTTTTCTGAAACGGTTAAGAAGTGGCTCTATAGAGTACTGTAATAAAGTATCGTTGCCGATGTCATAAGTTGAGCATTGCAAATGCCATACCTGAAGATGCGTGCTTGATGTCGAGAGGTTCAACCGCCAAGGGAATACATCGCCGGAGAAGTTTTATTCGCGAGCGGGGCGAGCAGGCCTAAAGTGAGCTCTGCACAAACTTTTGATTGCAAAACAATGAATTCAGTGCAGGTATGTTTTATAATCGTATGGTTCGGGAAATTACCATCGTGGATGGAATTCTTTTTCTTGTCCTGTGCGGCGAACCCAAAGTTTCACTGGCGAATTTTTACCGATGCGGATTGCGAAATTGCAGCACCAGGTAACGTGTTTTTTCACGCGTTCACCACAAGTGCACTTGAGTCGCTCGCGTCAGAACGTTTTAAATCGCCCTATAAGTTTTCATATGGATATAAACTATGTGACCTTAAGCCGACGTATGGGCATTTGTTCTTTGACTACTTGAAGGGCTACACGTTTTGGGGGTACACAGATCTTGACCTTATCTATGGCGACATTTCTTCATTTGTCGACGATGCGATGCTTTCAAAGTTCGATATCATCACTGCGTCCGAGCGAATTTTAGTTGGACATTTCACTCTAATTCGTAACCGTGAAGACCTCTGGCTGTTATATACGGAATGCGACGGGTATCTCGCAAAACTGCAAAGCTTTGATTACGAAGTCTTCGACGAAAACGACTTTGCGGTGCTTGTGAAAGCAAAGGCCACGGACGGAAAGCTTTGTCTTTTTCAAGAAAGCATTCAGACCGATGACTGCATTATTTGGTGGGCAGGGCGGAGTCATTTCTTGATTCTATGGTGGCGAGGGAAATTGATCGACCTGTTCTCATTACGCCGACTTAGTTACTTCCATTTCATTCAAAGTAAGTACAAGCCTTTTTTTAAAATTTCAAGAACCTCTGATTTGTGCGGAAGCTTCTTTGTGGATATCGATGGTGTTCACTCAGTTCAGGGTGTATGTTCCCTATGGCGGTTCGTGGTTGCATTCGCTCGGACGTTGTTTTATACAATGCCGTGGTATCTCAAGAACGTTCTAAAGATAGTTCTTCCGAAGAACACGAGACTCAAAATACGAACGCTCATGCGGTAATGCGTCTCCCTCTGCCCCTTGCAGCGATAGGATCATGTCCCCACTCGTTTCGATCATTATTCCAGCGTTCAATGCTTCGCGATTCATTCAGGATTCTGTACTTGCTTCAGTTCAGCAATCGTATGCAAAGCTAGAGATCATTGTTGTCGATGACGGATCCACCGATGACACGGTCGCTCGGATTCAAGCGATTCATGATCCCAGAATTTATTGCGTATCCCAAGCGAATCAGGGGCAATCAGCGGCGATCAATTATGGCGTTTCAATTTCGAGCGGCCAGTTCATCAAGATCCTGGATGCGGACGACTGGATTAATCCGGAACACGTTGCGTGTCATCTCGCATCTCTGGGGGGCCGCACGGATTGTATCTCGAGTTGCCGCTGGGGATATTTTGTCAGTGATTTTCGGACGCCCTTCGTCCGCCATGAGATCTCCGGCCGTAACTATGGTGATCCGATGGAGTGGATTGTTGATTCGCTCACAAAAGATGAAGGCATGATGGGCGGTTGGATGTGGCTGATACCGCGACAGGTGTGGGAGCGTTCTGGCGGGTATGATTCGCGTTTGAGTTTGAACAATGATTTCCATTTCAGCATCGCCACGCTGCTTGCTTCGAATGGAGTGTGTTTTGCTAAAGGTGCCGTGTACAGCTATCGCAAGAGATTGTCTGGTGCGTTGAGTGCCTCTAACGGCCGGAGGGCAATGGAATCAGCGTTTTTGACGACGGACCTTGGAACAAGGGCGCTACTTGACCGGGAGGACTCTGAACGCATACGTACCATTGCAGCCGATCGGTTTCAATCGTGGCTGTTTCACTTTTACCCTGATTTCCCTGATCTTGTAGAATCTGCCGAAGCTCGAATCTCAGAACTTGGGGGCAGTGCGCTGCGCATGCAGGGTGGGCGAATGCTAAAGTTTTTGCGACCGGTAGTCGGCTGGAAGGGCGTTCGGCGTTTGCAGGCTTTCGCGTATCGATATGGCTGGAAGCACATCCTTGACCGGAAAGCCCGGCATCGATTGTCGGGATTAGAGTGACGGAGTCGTAATGCACAAGGAACCTTGCTTCGTTTTTTATCCATTCGTCGCTGCATTCGGAGGCATTGAACGCCTTATCGTCGATCTCGCCTGCTTCCTGAACGGATGGGGACAGGATCTGACGTTGATCGCGTTTCGGAATACTGTCGATTTCGCGGCGTACGGTGCGGAAGGACTCAAGATCCAGACGTTGCCGTGTCAACGCAGCCTTCGTTCTGAAGTTTCTGCGTTGAGCAACTTTGCGCGGCAGCGCGAAATCAAAAGCCATCAGATTCTGGCCATGGAAATGCGGGGAGCGATGTATGCCGGAATGGCGCTACCTGCGGGCTACAATTTGCATATTGCCGATCCTCCCAGCCTGTTGCCGAGTGACTTGAGCAAATACTCGTTTTCGCTTGCACGGATTTATCCTGAGCAGAGGATCGAGTGCTCGCTTGCGATACGAGCACGCGGACAGTTCATCCACTGGCTCACTAGGCGTGGCGTCCGGAAGGCTGCGCATGCAATCACTATGACTCAAAGAAACGTTGACGAACTGTGTGCGGCGTACAGTGTTGATTTTGAGAAAGTTCCGCCTGGTGTTCGCATTCCTGATGTTGCCGCCAGGAAACCGGCGAGTAATGGGCAGGTCCGATTTCTTTCGGTGTGTCGCCTTGAATCGTCAAAACGAATTGATGCGATCATTCGTTCGTTTGCAGAGCTGGTCAAAGAAAGTCGGTCGGATGCGCCTGGCGCGCGGACTCTGCGAGTCGTGGGAGAGGGGAGTCAGGCTCAGTCGCTGAAGGATCTGGCGAAGAGTTACGGTATTGACTCCCTCGTTGAATTCGCAGGGCTCGTGTCCGATGAAGAGTTGGAGCGCGCTTACGCGAAGTCCGATATCTTTGTCATGCCCGCACGCCAGGGATACGGGCTGCCCGGATTGGAAAGCCTGGCTCGCGGTCTGCAATTGATCGTCCATCGCGAATCCGGAGTTACAGAGTTCCTGAACAACGTGCCCCAAGTTCGGATTATTGATAACTTTGAATCGTCCCTGACCGAGGCAATGAGGCAGGCGGCGCGGATGGCCGGTCAATCAACAGGCACTAGGCCGTCCGTTCCTACGAGTGATGAATGGGCTGCGCGGATCGTTCAGCTAGCCGGATGGTAAGCCGCAAAAAATTCTGAAATTATAAAATCCTTTAATGACTTTGCACCGGTGATTTCTCACGGCAACTCCGGGAACCGAGCATATGTTTAACTCATGATCACACGAATTAAAGACCTGCTGATCCGCAATCGCAGCCTGCAAAAAATCAACTTTGCAGTCGCTCGGGGAGTTGCCGCTAGTTCGTTGCGTACGATCGACATAACTCGGCCCGCGTCCTGGGAGTTTTCCGGCTTTAGCCAGAATGGAGAGGATGGCATCCTGGATGTGCTGTTGCGACAGGTCTGTGAACCGAATCGTTACTTCATTGAAATCGGAACCGCAGACGGGCTTGAGAACAATACGTCCTGGCTTTCTCTTGTGCATCGTTACTGCGGATTGTGCATCGAGGGCGATCCGAAAAAAAGCGAAGCGCATCGCAGCGTTTTCACGCCAATGAATTACGGTCTCACGTTTTTGAATCTGTTTGTCACGACCGATTCGCTCGAATCGATGACCTCCCAGACGCGTACTTTGGCTCCCGATGTATTCTCCCTGGATATCGACGGAAATGACTATTACATCGCGAAAGCTGTTCTTGAAGCGGGATTCCGTCCGAAAATCTTTGTCGTCGAATACAACTCTGCATTTGGTCCTGAGAAAAGTGTGACGATTCCCTACTCAAAAGACTTTCGAATTGGCTCATCCGATGCTGAACGATTGTACTACGGTTGTTCAGTGGCAGGATGGAAATGCCTTTTCAAAGATCACGGCTACCGATTCGTCACCGTCGATCAAAATGGTGTGAATGCAGTGTTTGTTGCACCCGATGCTTTCCCGGTGGCGTTTCTCGATCAGGTTTCCGGAACTCATTTTGCCGAAAACTTTTCACAATTAACAAATCATCGGTCGGAGTGGCCACAACAGTATGCTTTGCTTCGTGGGCAAACGCTTCACGAAATCAAAGCTGGGCAAACACACTGAAACGCCAGGGAACCGCGTTCGGTTGTACGCTCATCCCCAGCAAATTGCATAAGTTCCCAGGAAAGCTCATCCAATCATTTATGGACTCGAACTCGCCGGCAAGTTTCAAACGGATCTTTGTGCTGCATTGTCATCCGCTGGAACAGTATCCGCCAACGATGAATTTGCTGAATCATTTCGGTCAGCTAGCGGGCTATTCAGTGGCTATCTGCACTTCCCGTAATGATAAAGGACTTGTTGAGTTTTCAGCTGCGCCTATTCACTTCAACCGGACGCAGTTTCCGAATCGTCGACTGACCCGATTTCGAAGGCTGGCTGCATTTCTTCAATTTCCGTTGCTGGCGTTGTGGAAGATGGTTTGCTTCCGGCCCGATGTCGTGCTTTACATCGAACCGCATTCGAGTTTTCCGGCGACTTTGTTTGGAATAATCAATTATCGACACCGGCTTTTGATTCACTATCACGAATATTACGAACCCGATCACTTTCAATCGCCGGGAATGCGGCTGATCGCCTTCTATCATTGGTTTGAGAAAAAGCTCTTGTTCCGTCGGGCGGTTTGGATCTCGCATACGAATGAGAAAAGACTGGAACTGTTTCATCGCGATCACCCGTCGATCGATCCGGCAAAGCTGAGGGTGATGGGGAACTTTCCACCAGCGAGTTGGAGGGAAGAGTCGCTAGAGGCTAAGAAGTTGCTAGTTGCTAGCGGCGAGTTGCTAGTTGCTAGAGATAAGTTGCGAGAGGCTAGTGGCGAGTTGCTAGAAAGACCATCACTTCGACTGGTGTATGTGGGGTCGGTGTCGTTGCATGATACGTTTATTGGACCGCTGGTTGAGTGGATTTTGGCTCGCGATGATGATGCGGTGACGCTGGATGTGTTCGCGTATAACGCGGATGAGAAGACGAAGGAGTTTCTAAGAGAGGCGGGAGGCGTGAGGCGTGAGGCTGGAGGCGAACTAGAGCAGGCGGGAGGTTGGAGACTGGAGGCTGGAGGTTGCCGCCTTCAGACTTCGGACTCAGGACTCCCGGCTCCAGAATCACCACTCCCGTCTCCAGACTCCGGCCTCCCGACTCCCATCTCCGGCCTCACGCCTGACGCCTCTCGCCTCACTCCTGCCCCCCGTGTTCGGTATTTTGAACAGGGGGTTGAGTATGATGATTTGCCTAAAGTGCTTGCGAATTATGATGTGGGAGTGATTTTGTATCGGTGCAATACGACCAATTATAAGTTTAATGCGTCGAATAAATTGTTTGAGTATCTGGCGTGTGGACTTGAGGTTTGGTATCCGCCGCAAATGTTGGGTGTGAAGCCGTATGCTCGTGATGATGCGTTTCCTCGGGTGATGGAGGTGAATTATGAGCGTCTTGATCAGGTCGATTTGGAATTGATGCGTAAAACTGATGGATTGCCGGATGCGCCGCCGCCGCCTTGTTGTGAGGATGAGTTTGAGAAGTTGTTGGCGGTGATGAGGGGGGAGTGAATTGTGCTTAGTGCTTGGTGCTTGTGTTTTGGTTCAGCGTGAAATG
>DNWZ01000244.1:0-6738 GCA_003506095.1 Planctomycetaceae bacterium
TGAAGGCGTTGGTGGTGTCATTCAGTTTGATACCGAACAGGAGCCGGATGAACGCGTTTGCCAGGCGGTTGATCTTCAATTTCAGCCAGGGATAATCGATGACTCCGCCTCCCTTCATGAATCGGCTGCCAAAAACCGCGTCGTAGCCTTCATTCAGCAGCTGCCAGTAGCGAACCACATCGCGGCAATCGTCGGATTCATCCGCCATCATGATGACTACGGCGTCGCCACTCGAATGGTCGATGCCATGAATGATCGCACGTCCGAATCCGTGCGTGCCCGTGTTCTGGACCGGAACAAGTTCCTCGACCCGCAACTTCAGGTCTTGCAGGATGCCCCAGGTTTCGTCAGTACTCCCGTCGTCAACGACGACAATTTCATGAGGAACTCCCTGAAGACGGAGTTCCAGATGGAGATGTTCCACGGTTGAAGCAATGCAGCCCGACTCATCCCGCGCGGGGATGACAACGCTTAGCTTGGTTAGTTCTGGCAAGGTTGCCTTCGCGAATGATTGCCAGACGCGAATATTCGCACCGTACTGATCGCCGATTCATGGCGGATGAACGTTGTCACTTTCTCAACCGCAGGCAACGGGGCGATTATGGTCAGATTGCGTAGACCGGCAGGCCTTTGGCACCGCCGCTCAGCATTTCGACGCGTCAATCCAACCTTCGTGAAGTTCGGCAAAGTCCGCGATCTCATCGAGTATTTCCGGCAGTCGTGTCCTTGGTGTCCAATCCCAAATCTGCTGAGCATTCTTTGCATCGAGCACCATCCAGGCGATGTCGAATGAGCGATTCTCAGTCACGCTTGAAACGGATTGATCTCCGAACCGTCGGTTGCACCATCTTGTTAATTGGGCCAGCGACATTGAATTCGTCACGCCGCCAGACACGTTGACGATCCGCGAAACGGATCCCTTCTCGACCGCTGGATTAGCTGATGAACTGAACTGTTTTTGCAGCAGTGCCACCAGATCTCTCGGATGGAGGCAATCTCGTACTTGATGTCCTTGGCCCCGAAAACCGATGTATTTAAGTGGCTTTCGCTCGCGGAAGCTGTGAATCCAGTACGCGAAGATCCCTTGCGCGGGATGGCCGAATTGACCGGCCCCGGCCATGACACCGCAACGATTAATCCAAACCGGGAAGCCGAAGGTTTCGCCGTATTCGAGAGCCAGGTGCTCGCTGGTTACTTTCGTACTGCCATAGAGTGAAACGGGTGGTGCGGTGGAGTAGCTTTCATTGACCCCTGCGACTGATATCCCGCTCGGAAAATCTTGCTCAGGGTCAGGTGCAAACGCATCGTTGACGACCCGCATCTGAAGACTGGCCAGACCGGGTATGGAATAGACTCGGCTAGTCGAGAGCAAGCAAAATCCGGTACCATGGGCTTTGCAGTACTCGAGCAGGTTGATCGTACCGGCAAGGTTGTGCTCAAGGAGCTGGCGACTGCTGGTCTGCCCATCGATACCCGCGAGGACATTCGGGTTAGCCGCCGCGTCGATCACCCAGTCTGCCTTGGGCAACGCGTCGACATCGCTGGAACAGCGAACATCACCGTGAAGGACACGAATGCCGAGTTGCTCCAGCGGTTTACGATTCCTCTCGCTACCCCGCCGACTGAGGTTATCGATTCCGACGACTGACGAGACCCAAGGTTCCGCGGCGAGCGATTTGGCAAGGGTCGAGCCGACGAAGCCACAGATGCCGGTGATGAGAATCTTCACGGGAATGGACCGAATCGAGAAAGCTATATCTTGCGGAGATTTGGGACCTCCGTTTCAGGTATTGCGTACACAGCTAAACCGCTCGACGTTTCCAAGCGTCCACGATCTGACTAACGGTCTCGATAAGCGATATGGTTACGTTCCATCCAGGATAGTGACTTCGCATTTTTCGCAGATCGCTGTAGTAGCAGATGTGATCGCCAATGCGATTCTCGTCGGAGTAGCTGTATTTCATCGCTCGGCCAGAGAATTGTTCAGCGATTTGAAACGCTTCCAGTACCGAGCAACTATTGGCCTTTCCGCCACCGATGTTATAGACCTCGCCCGAGCGGGGATTCTCGATGAGCGCATGAATGAATCGGGCAACGTCTTCGCTATGGATGTTGTCGCGGACTTGCTTGCCTTTGTAGCCGAAGACCCGGTATTCCCGCCCCTCAAGATTGCACTTCACCAGATAGCTAAGAAATCCGTGCAACTCGACGCCAGAATGGTTAGGGCCGGTCAAACATCCGCCACGCAGGGCACAGGTCGGCATGCCGAAATATCGCCCGTACTCCTGAACCATGATGTCGGCGGCAACTTTGGAAGCACCGAAGAGAGAGTGCTTCGATTGGTCGATTGGGAAATCTTCGGCAATGCCATGTTCATAGTCAGGCGAGGAAAAGTCCCAACGTGTCTCCAGTTCACGAAGCACCAGGGTGTTGGGGCGATCACCGTAAACCTTGTTCGTTGACATGTGAACGAACGGTGACTCAGGGCAAGCCTGTCTTGCGGCTTCGAGTAAGTTCAGCGTTCCTACCGCATTGGTGTCGAAATCGTCGAATGGGATCGCGGCAGCACGATCGTGTGACGGCTGGGCCGCGGCGTGCACAATGGCACTGGGGCTGATTTGCCGAACCAACCTCAACAAGCCTTCTCGGTCACGAATGTCGATTTCATGGTGCTTAAAATCGCGGATCGATTCTTGGAGGCGGCTCTGATTCCAGCGAGTGTCCCCTTGAAAGCCGAAGAAGACCGCTCTTTGGTTGTTATCCACGCCGTGAATGGACCAGCCGTGTGTCGCAAAGTACTGGCAAACTTCGGAACCGATAAGCCCGGATGATCCAGTTACAAGTAAGTTTTTACTGTGTGGGATAGGTAGTAAGCCGAAGGTTTAATGGTTGCGGAATGATGAGGGACTTCAGGCAGGAAAAACGATTTTGGTATGCATCCGCTCTTTGAAGCATTTATGCAGGATGCCAAGATAAATGCACAGCTCGGACAATGCCATAAACCGAAACGTGGTTTGCCGTGACTGCAAGCAGAAATACAAAAATGAGGTGACACGCTCTGTCAAAACGAAAGCTTTCCGAGCGAAGCTCAAATCCCAACGGGAATGCGTAACTTATCGATGTGACTTTTTGTCGATACCCTCGCTAGGTTGCACGGGCTATCGATGAACGTAGCAGCGAGCGATTAGACTCAAGTTGCGGAGGACCGCCCCAAGCGAAAGACAAACGCAGTTTTGCGTTTGATCGCCATTTCCTTTGATTGCATGGCCTGGCGCAAGAACTTCGGTTGGGATTTAAGGAAGGGGAATAGATACGTCAAAAAGAACGCAAAAACAAACTAAACAAAACTTGAACCAGAATGCGTATCATTTAACTACGGTTGCGCAACCATGAATTCCAAGGTTCAAGGATTGCCAAATAAGCCAACTTACATTTCGTGCGTTATGCTCAAGGCCTTCCTTTGCCTACGTTGGATTGCACGGGATGTTGCCAGCACTTTGGTAAGGGCACGGGTGGCGCGGGTGAGTTGTCACGGTCCAACGAATGAGGGTAGGTACTGGCCTCGCCGAGATTGTCGTCACCATCCTTTCGATAGAATGTAAATTCCATCGTTGGCGGGATGCAAATCCCTCGGAACCAGACAGGCCGGGCCGAGTTGTTTGGGTGGATATGGACGCAATTGTGTGACTTTAGAAGCTTATAAAACACTCTTGAACCGAGCGCGAAGAATGCCTTTGTGAACAGATTGTGCAGCCCATGAAACTCGATCGTGATGATTCGGAAGCGTCGTAAAAGCTCTTCTGGCGCAGAAAGAAGTACTTCGTATTCAAATCCTTCAATATCCATTTGAAGCATTAGGTCACCGTCTGGTCGTGGTGCCATTTCGTTAACCCACTGTTCCAGCGTTGTAAATCCATCGTCGGCGAACGCACCGATATGCAATTTCTTAGCGTGAAAAAGTGGGTGGCTCTCCGCAGGCCCGTTAACTGTTCTGTCGGCTAGAAAAACTTGGATGCCGCGATCGGCGCAATCGCGCTCAAATCCAGATATAGAGCTTACTCCTGGAGAAAATAGCGCTTTAATTCCATCTAAATCGTTTGGCACCAAATAGCCGCCGTCGCCATCGGGGCCCAATCGAACAAGGCCTCGCACAGGCGACGTGGGATGCAGCCTGCTCATGAGTTCGAGCAGGCTTGGCTTGTCCGCGGCTCTGACAATAATGCTCTTTATGCCGAATCTAATGCGCGGAAGCTTATACAAGGCCGCAGTTGCCATGGCTTGAAATCGCTGCCAGCGCGAATATAAACTAAAGCTGATTTTGATCGGAATCATAGCAACGCGGTTATATTCGGCTCCTTGTGGTCTGAGCGGAATTCCCTACGCACCGATTGAAGTGGATTCTTTTTCGCGGCCTAACGCATTGCCTGCTTTCGCTCCTTGAAAGATTGCTTCTTCGATCATGGCCGGCTTGCGAAAGTCATTCCACACGCGCAAGTTTTCAGCTGTCTTCTCGTTTAGCATTTGAGGGAGGCTTATTATTGCGGATCGAAGGCTTGCGTTGTCGGAGTAGACAGAGCCCACGCGTGCGGGGCTCATGATTTGCGATCTAATAATGGGATAGTCATTGGCTATCACGAAAGTGCCAGCACTGAGAGCATCTTGGACTACACCGCTTGAGCGGAACCAATATTCCTCTGAAGGTAAGTTGATTAGCATTGCGTCAAGATGTCTAAGGAAGGCAGTATACTGTCCAGGTTGCGTTGTGTCCGTGTATTTGACTTGGTCTGGCACTCTCGGTGTATGCTGCCAGGATGGAAATCCGATGTGAAACTCGACGTTTTCGCCGAAACTTTCGCACGCACTGAGGATTGTCTCCAGGAAGTCTCTGTCGAAGTTGTTTTTCCATGGGCGTATTAAACCAGCTACACCGAGCCGTAGTCTTTCGCCGTTGCGGAACTGGTTGCGCTTGCGGATACAAGGTTCAAAGTTGCTTGATCTCGGCATTGGGATAATGATTTTTGAACTGGACGAAAACCTTAGTTCCGGTGCGACATGTACGTCATCGCATTCAAATAAAATTATTTTTGCTTTGCGTAGTGTTATTATGTATTTGAACAGTCGGAGAGAGAGTCGCCGAAATAGGCTCTTGCTAGCCAGTTGTTGATCCCACATTGAAAGATAGAGCAGGGTGCCTCGTCGGAAACAAGAAAGGAGTAGTCCTGCGTGTGAGTTCCAGACATTTGTATCAAGGAAAAGTGTGTAGTCAGATCCGGGCGATTTGATTGCTCGCAGGGCCATGTCGATCGACTTGGCTTGGTGGTCTATGAAGTTAAGTAGTTTCGAAGGAATGATCTTACAGAAGCGAAGGCAAGTCCAGCATGTGTTTTTCGGCGAGATGGAGAACGTTTCTAATGTGCGTTCGCCAATTTTGTGGATTTCAAAAAATGCTCGCAGGGTTTCATGGGAGATAGGCCTGTCATATTGCTTTTGTTCCGCCATTTGCCGGTTTGGAACTAGATAAAGTTAAAGGATTTGTGGATAGAAATTTCTTCTATCGGACGCTTGTGGCGATTTGTTTGATCTTTTAGGCCAGCAATTGTTCTGTTGAAAAATTGTTTTTTGACCCAATCTACGTGTCGCAGAATGATAATGGCCAATGGATTGAAGCCGCTCGCTTAGCTTTCGCTTTTTTCGGAAGCGTTGGGCCGAGAAATCAGTCAGTGGTGAAACCGCCTCCCGAAGCGGTCAGCTCCGCGCCGAGCTCTACTTGCCTTTGTCCATCGGTCACCAGTCCCTGCCAAGTATGTTAGGCATGTATCGGTAGTCGCTTCAGCGCTTCCTTTCTTATCACCGTTGGTTTGAGTGAAGCGTTTGTAATCGATGAATCCGGTTGCAGTTGCAATGTTCTTTAAGCGCGCGTGATTTGAACGGTTTGCGCAATAATTCCATTTCGAAAATGGGAAGTATAACTTTTATAAACCGTCGTCAATTATTTCATTGCGTACAAGGAATACGTCAAATTGGTGAATTCCCCAAAGCAGCGAGTATCCGCTTTCCTTAACCACAAGAGCTATTGTTTTTAACGAGGCGCTGTATCCACTATCGCCCTTCCAGTACCATTCCGCCGCACGCTGGCGGGGGGAGTCTACTACGGCAAACATTGCCGTTCAGACCTTGCCCTATTTTTCTGCTGTTAGCTGGTGGGGGGACATGGCCCTTTCGCCCTCACCCAAGCCGTCTCACGTAAGCAGGACAGGGAACGGAAAAAAAGAGGAGCGAAAAAGGACGCAAGTTGTGAGTTGCGAGCGGCGAGATTTCAACCTCACCCTAGCCCTCTTCCGCAAGAGGGCGAGGGCTAAAGATGCCCTCACCCTGACCCTCTCCCACAAGTGGGTGAGGGGATTTTTGTCGAGCTACAGGGGCCAGGCGGTCGGGCCACTTGCGGTCGCACCAGCGGCGGATCTGCTGATGGATCTCTCGCATGAAACGGTCGCTGGAAAACTCGGCGGCACGGCGGTGCAAATTTATCGGGTCGAAACCGCCGAAGTCTCGCTTCTGCTCGAACCGCTGGACCGCGTCGATCAAAGACGCTTCACTCTGCTCGTCAAACAAAATCCCATGCTGACCGTCGATCACGGTCTCGGTCGCCCCACCCTTCCCATACGCGATCACCGGCGTGCCGCATGCCAAGGCCTCGACCGGCACGATCCCAAAGTCCTCTTCCGCCGCGAACACCAA
>DNWZ01000244.1:6875-9598 GCA_003506095.1 Planctomycetaceae bacterium
GCGGCGACGATCAGATCGGTCAGCTTGTACGGGACCATCCGACCGACGACCAAGTAAAACCCTTCCCGCTGCTCGGAATTCAAGTTTGCGGGATCGACACTCACGGGCGGATAAATCACAACCGATCGGCGTCGATAAATCTTTTTGATCCGCCGTGTGATGAATTTGCTGATTGCAATGAAATGATCCACGCTGTTCGCCGTCCTGACATCCCAGATTCGCAGGTAGTGCAGGATCGCCCGGGCCAACATCCCCTTGGGACCAAATCCCAAACCGGCGCTATTCAGGTATTGATGATGCAAATCCCAAGCGTACCGCGCGGGGCTGTAGCAGTAGCAGACGTGCAGCTGGTCGGGCCCGGTGATCACCCCTTTCGCTACCAGTGCTGAACTGGAGATGACCAGGTCGTAACGCGATACGTCGAGCTGCTCGATCGCCAGCGGCATCAGCGGCAAGTAGGCGCGATGCTTGCGGCTGGCGAATGGCAGCCGCTGGATGAAGCTGGTCGTGACCGGCTTGTCACGCAAGAAGCCACGCTGCGATTCGGGGAGGAAATCGAACAGCGCGAACAGGTCGCAGTGCGGGAACGCGGCGATCAATTGCTCCACCACCCGCTCCGCCCCGGCGTAGGTGTAAAGGAAGTCGTGGACGATCGCGATCTTGAGCGGGGCGAACTGGCCGTCGGCCGCTTTGTCGACCCGCAGCAGCGGGGCGTAGGGATCTTCGTCGGCTGTTGACGGCGAAAGGGCTAAAGTCTTCGATTTGGCTTTCTTTTCTTTCCGCCGTAGGTTGGCGAGGCTGTGTTCGGTCAACAGCCGCGTGAACAGTTGCAACCGCTGGACCGCCGATTCCGGCGATTTTTCCATGGCGATGGTCACGTTCGCCGTCGCGGTCGCGGCCGCGGGGGTGGTGACCAGGATCGGAATCGCCGCTTGAATGCTGTCCTTGATCCCGAGGCTGCTGTTCGGGTTCTCCCAGTCCAACTTCGTGTCGTCACCCTGTGGCTGGGGGATTGTGATCGTCAGCTTGACGAAATCGAGCCGTTCGGCACCGCGGCACATCGCATCCCACCACTGGCCAAAGTTAGTCACTTGGTCGAATTGCAGCAGCAGGTCTTCACACGCCGACCGATAGCGATGGTTGACCCGGTCCGAGTCCCGTTTGCTGCGGAAGGCCTGGAGCATCTCCGTCGTTCGCACCGACCCGGCCAATTGGAACACCCCCCACAACAGCGGGACCAGCAGGGCGAATCCGCCCAGGGTGGCCCAGCCGTCGAAGGTGTAGGAGTAATAGCCGATGCCGACGGCTATCACCGACACGACCAGCAGGGCCACGACGGCGGAGCGATGGGTCAGGCCGCGGTCGAGCAGCCGGTGGTGGATGTGGCCTCGTTCGGCTGAGAAAATCGACCGCCGCTGCTGGTAATGCCGGCGGAAGAAGGTCAGCACGGCGTCGGCCAGCGGGATGCTGATCGCCAACGCGGGGAGGATAAATCCCCGTTTGGTGCCGATCAGCGTGTTGCCATAGACGGTCGAGACGGCGAACAGGAAGCCGATCGTCAGACTGCCACTGTCGCCCATGAACGATTTGGCCGGATGCCAGTTGAAGAACAGGAATCCGATCAGGGCGCCGGTCAAGGCCAGCGGCAGGATCGCAGCATCGGCCTGGCCATTGGTCAGCAGGTTGATGCTGAGTACCCCCACCGCGAGCGTCATCAGGCTGCCGGCGAGGCCATCGAGCCCGTCGATGAAGTTGATCGAGACGGCGACAGCGATCACCCACAGCATCGTGGCGAACCAGCCCACCCAGAAGGGAAACTGGATGAACACTTCTCCGGCGAGGGTAAAGCGGGAGAGGACGATGCCGGCGCCGCAAGCCGTGGCGGAGGTGGCGATCAGCGTGATCAGCTTGAATCGCGACGAGACGGAGCGGAGGTCGTCGACGACTCCGACCAGGAACACGAATGCCCCGGCGGCGAGGATCGCGGAAAATTTTTCGATCACGTCCCAGTCGATCGGTTCGCCGAGCAGGTATTTGGTAACGGTCGTCCCGATGGTTCCGCCGAGCACCCCGGCGAAGATCGCGACGCCGCCGAGCCGCGGTGTCGGTTGGGTGTGAACCTTGCGGGCTTCCGGTTTGTCCAACATCCCCAACCGCCGCGAGACCCAAATTGTCAGCGGCATCACAGCCGCCGCAACGGCGAGTCCGATTAGGAAGGGGAGGTAGGAGAGCATGGAAGAAAGTTGGCAGTGGGCAGTGGGCAGTTGGCAGTTGGCAGGAAGGAGGGGCAGACGCTTCGCGTAGTTGTCAGTTGGCAGTTAGCAGTGGGCAGTTAGCAGGAAGGAGGGATTAGGGGCGGTTGGGCGGGGGTTGGGGGCGGTTGCGGATGGCGCGGATGAGGCCTTGGAGCATGGCGGCTAGCTCTCGGGTTTCTTGAACCCAGGCCGCGGCAATGGGATCAGCGATAAAACCCGCTTTCTGTCCAACGATCACTTGCGTTCTTACTTCAGCACAGGATGCACGGGAGTATTCGAGAAACTTGATTTGGTCTCGGGATGATGATCGCTCCATCCCCTCCGCAATGTTCGACGGAATCGAAAGACCAGCTCGTGTGATTTGGTCACGGAAGCCAAAATCCTTTGACTCCTTCATCTCACGATACAACGCGACACTCAAGTCCACCGAACGCTTCCAAACATCCAGGTCCTCGAAGGAAGGCATTT
>DNWZ01000244.1:9678-10512 GCA_003506095.1 Planctomycetaceae bacterium
AATTAGTCGGCGTCGAGTGCCTGTTGCAAACGCTGGTCGATCTTGAGTTGGTTGGCCCAGTGGGTCATGTAGGCTCGGTCTAATTCGTCTTGCACGAACAAAACGTCCGCCACATCGATCAGGTCGCGGGGACGATTGGCGAGAAGCTTTAGCAAAATGAGATCTTCCGGAGAAACGACCCAGAGGGTGCGGGCGTCATCCATTGAGGCTTCGACTCGGCGCGACATCAGACTGCGTTGAAACTCGGTTTCGCACAAAAAGATGTCCAGGTCGACGAAATGCTCCGGACTGACCTTTGTCTTCAACTTTACCAACGACATCCCGGCGACTCGGTCAAGCCATCCCGTCAGGTAGATTTCAGGAACATGAATGCACGCAGATTCCCAAGTTTTCAAGAGTGCAAGAAAGCTTTCATGCGGACAAACAATCGTCAAATCAACATCATTGGTGGGGCGGGGTATCGCGTGGGCCCGAACGGCCAGCCCACCCATCACCGCGTACGGGACGTGATTCGCGTTGAGAGAATCAACGATCTCCCATAAGGCCGTAATGACGGGATTCTCCATCAGCCTCACTTCGTGACCGCTATTCCGCGAAGCATATTTTCATTTCTCAAATCGTTCTCTCGTCGCAGAAGCTCAAACTTCCGACGCACTTGATCCGGCGTCCCCGTGCAAAGCGCTCGGTCGTTCCCCTGCATGAGCTGAAAGGTTAATCGCAACCGCTCGCCCGTCGTCATTCGACGGTAGGTTTCAAGGGTCTCGGCGGATAGCATTTTTTTAAGTTGGCAGGGGGGACGCTTCGTTCTGGAGTTGCGAGCGGCGAGCGGCGAGC
>DNWZ01000484.1 GCA_003506095.1 Planctomycetaceae bacterium
GAACGCTTTCGATCGCAACGCCGGCAAACGGTTCACTCAGCTTTTTCCATAAGGTTTCGGCAAGGAAGGGCGTGAACGGAGCGATCAGCTTCGATACATCGATCAACACTTCATACAAGGTCCAGAAAGCATCCAGCTTGTCAGGGTCCTGTTTGTCGGACGACCAGAATCGATCACGACTACGGCGGACAAACCAGTTGCTCAATCCATCGACCAACGAAGTGATCGCGGCGGCCGATGTGTAGTTGTCCAGCGCGTCCATTCGATCGGTCACCTTAGCGATCGTTTGATGCAATTCGCTGATGATCCAGCGATCGATCTCGCTACGCTGCTGTACCGGACGATATCCGGCACAATCTGTAAACGACTTTGCCGACAGTTGCTCGTCAGGCTTTGCGCCTGCGGTCGGATCGAAACCGTCGATCTCCGCATAGATCGTGAAGAAACTGTAAACGTTCCACAACCGCAACAAAAACTCAGGAATCGATTCACGGATTGACTGTTCGCGATAACGGATCGCGGTCCACGGGGCTTGGCCGCTGAAGAAGAACCAACGCAGGGCGTCGGCACCATATTTTTCGAAAATCTCCGTCGGCTCGCGATAGTTTCGCTTGCTCTTGGACATCTTCTGGCCATCTTCGCCCAACATCAAACCCAAGACGATGCAGTTGCGAAACGGATGCGGCCCGTCGGTGATGGTGTCAGGCTTTGCCGGCCCAGGCTTGGCGTTTGAGGCAGCAACGATCGCCGCCGGATCGGCCGGTTTGTCAGGTTCGCCGAACAACATCGTGCTGATCGCCAGCAGGCTGTAAAACCAACCGCGAGTCTGGTCGAGCGCTTCGCTGATAAAGTCCGCTGGAAACTGATCGCGGAACTTCGCGTCGTTTTTATGTGGCCAACCGAATTGGGCGAACGGCATCGCGCCGCTGTCGAACCAACAATCGATCACTTCGGGCACACGTCGCATATGAGCGCCCGGAGCGAACGGCGAATCATAAGTGACTTCGTCGATATAAGGTTTGTGCACTCGCAAATCGTCGACCAAATCTGGCAACGCCTGTTTCGCATTCTTCCAAGCTTCGGTTCCGCTGATCCCTGGCTTGGCCAACAATTCATCATAACTGGCGATCGCTTCGGCGCGTCCGGTCGCTTGGCAGATCCAGATCGGCAGCGGCGTACCCCAGAATCGTTCGCGCGATAGGGCCCAGTCGACGTTGGAGGCAAGGAAATTGCCAAACCGGCCGTCGCGAATGTGTTCGGGTTGCCAGCCGATTTTAGAATTGTTGGCCAACATCGCGTCACGAAACAGCGTGGTGCGGATGAACCAGCTTTTGCGGGGATATTGAATCAGCGGGTCTGAATCGGCTCGCCAACAGAACGGATACTGGTGGACGTACTGTTCTTGATGCAACAACCGTCCCGATTCTTTCATTTCGCGAATCAGCGGTCGATCGGCATCTTTCACCCACACACCGACGTGGTTGGGAACGGCATGCGTGAACTTGCCATCGGGACCAACGGCGCAGAACAATTCCAGCGTGTTCGGATCGGCAAATCGGTCACGCTCGCGGACCAAAACGTCATGGTCGACTTCGCCGAACGCCGGCGCCATGTGGACCAACCCGGTGCCGCTGTCGGTCGTCACAAAATCGGCTTCGACGACGCGGAAGTATTTGTACTGCGATTGGCCGTCAGACAACTTCGCCGATTCGTCAAAATGCTTATAATAGGTATCAAACACCGGCTTATAACGCAGCCCGACAAGATCACGTCCGCTGATCGTTTCGATATTCGTGAATTCGCGTTTGCTTTTTTGGGCGATCGTTTCGACCAGTGCCGACGCGATCACTAGTTCTTCGCCGGTCTCGTTGTCCTGTACAACATCATAAGTCAGCTCGGGGTTGACTGCCGCGAACTGGTTGCTGGGCAGTGTCCATGGCGTGGTTGTCCAAACGACGAGACTTCGATTCGGCTTATAGACGAGCGGGAATCGGACATAAACGCTCGGGTCAGCGACCTCGCGATACCCTTCGCCGACTTCGCCGGCCGACAGTGCCGTGCCGCCTTGCGCCCACCACCAGACGATCTTATGCCCTTGGTACAACAGCCCACGATCGAACAAATTCTTTAAACACCACCAGACCGATTCGACATAACTTTGGTGGTAAGTCACATAAGCGTCGTCGAGGTCGACCCAAAAGCCTAATCGTCGCGTTAGGGTCCGCCATGCTTGCATGTACCGCCAGACGCTGCGTTCGCATTTTTGGATGAACGCTTCGATCCCGAACGCTTCGATTTCTTCCTTGCTGTGGATCCCCAGTTCCTTGCCGACTTCGACTTCGACGGGCAAGCCGTGAGTGTCCCAACCGGCTTTGCGCACGCATCGATAGCCGCGCATCGTTTTGTAGCGTGGGAAGATGTCTTTGATCGAACGGGTCAAGCAGTGCCCAGGGTGCGGCATGCCGTTGGCGGTCGGTGGTCCTTCGTAGAATACGAATGACTTTGCGTCGCCGCGTCGGGCGAGCGATTTTTGATAGATGTCGGCATCGTCCCAAAACTTCAGGATTTCTTCCTCCATTTGGGGGAAGCTGGGGTGATTGCTGGCGGCACGAAACGCGGTATCGATGCTGGACATGGCTGAGGATAGAGTCGGGGACAATTCCAGTTCAAGAACACCCAGCAGTAGAATCGATCGGCACCGATGCGCGAACGGGAGGGCTACGAACGACTGTTGATGATCCGGACCATCGATTCGGGTAAGATGGCTGAGCCTTTGTTCTGGCTTCATTGACTTCGGATTTGTGTTTCTGCCCATGTTGGTCTGTATTCTGCCTAAGGTCGCGTGGCGTGCCGTAATTGCTCACGGCGTCCTTTTCTTCTTCGCTGCTGCCACACTCGCGGCCGAAACAGCCAGCGTTCAAGTCGCGGGATTCGATCGATTCGGGCGGCACGGCGAAATCGACGAATCAGTCGCTGGGCGATTGTTGATCACCGAAATGGGTTGTGCAGCGTGCCATTCGACGACCAATCAGGAGTTTTTTGCTAAATCGGGACCAAACTTGGTGGGTGCCGGGGTGCGATTGAGTCGCGATTGGGTCGAAAGGTTTATCGCAGATCCGGCGAACGTGAAGCCTGGAACAACCATGCCCCACATGCTCGGCGGGCGATCCGAGAACGAGCGAGCCGAGATCGCCGCATCGATCGCCGATTTTTTGACGTCGCTTCGCGAACCGATCGCCGAAGTGAAGGGTTCGGGCGCGTTGGCGGTGCCCCACCAATTTTGGCTGCGCGGCGATGCCGACCGAGGCCGCGAACTGTTCCACCAAGTCGGCTGTGTC
Organism: Planctomycetaceae bacterium; assembly: GCA_003506095.1. GTDB lineage: Bacteria > Planctomycetota > Planctomycetia > Pirellulales > Pirellulaceae > UBA6163. Next base: position 3,339 of record DNWZ01000484.1, read on the forward strand.
GCCTGTCACGCCGCTGATCCGAACCACGAAACGGCTGAGATTGCCGCGTCACCGACCGATCAACTGTTGGAACTGTTGGACGAAGACGAATTGGCCGATCTCGGTTTGTCAGGTGCTTCGCGACCCGGCCCGGTGCAATCGCTCGGCGATCCGGCGGCGAAATATTCCGCTCACTCCTTGACCAGTTTTCTGCTCAACCCCGAAACCGTGCGTCCCTCGGGACGAATGCCTAACTTGAAACTGTTGCCGACCGAAGCTGCCGATATCGCGGCCTACCTGATCCGCGAACGGTCGCCGCAGCCGCCTGCGATCGAAGCGTCGCTGAACGTCGCGTCCCCCGAATCGATCGCCCCCGCATCGATCGCTAGGGGACGCGATTGGTTTACGAAACTCAGGTGCAACAGCTGTCACAGCGGGACAGAAACGGCGACGGTCGGTTTGCCGGCGACAACGCCGCTGGATCGATTGGGCGAAAAAATCAGCGGCGGCAGCGGTTGTGTCGCACCTCACAGCGACACTACCGACAACGCAAAGACGCCGCACTTCATCGTCGATGACGCCCAGCGGGCTGCGATGGTCGCGGCAATCGGGTCGGCTGGGCCGAGCGGTGCGTCTGGGCCAAGCGGCGCGCACGACCAGTTGCAGCTTTCGATGTTGCAGCTTAATTGTCTGGCTTGTCACCAGCGTGATTCGCTGGGCGGAGTCGCTCGCGATCGACGTGCCTACTTCGAGACCGTTGGTAACGCTGACTTGGGCGACGAAGGACGATTGCCACCGCCGCTAAGCCACGTTGAACATAAATTGCAACCCGCTTGGCTCAGTCGCGTCTTGCAAGGCAGCGTCGCGATTCGGCCGCACATGCACGTTCGTATGCCGAAATTGCCGGGTGATGCGGTGAAGCGATTGTCGAGCGAGTTTGCATCGGTTCGGGAAAGCGTGACGGTTCGGCCGCAAGGGGATCCGAAAAAAGCGTGGCCACAGCCGGCTGATGTAAAAGCGACCGATGTTGGGCGGTTGATGATGGACTCGGGCTGTGTCCAATGCCACTCGTTTCGCGGCGAAGCGCTGCCGGGCGTGATCGGCGTCGTTCTCAGCGGCATTGGTGACAGGATGCAGCCGCAGTGGTTTCTCGCGTTGCTGCGCGACCCAGGGACGATGAAGCCACGAACACGAATGCCGAACTTTTTTCCGGATGGGGTCAGCCAACATCCTGACCTGCTGGGTGGCGATCGCGATCGACAGATTGCGGCGATGTGGGGCTATTTGACCGATTTGGCCAAGCAACCGTTGCCGGCAAAAATCGAAGAAGCCCGCTCGGCGGATTACGAACTGCGTCCCGTCGATCGGCCGATCATCTTGCGAACGTTTATGCGAGACGCTGGGACGCGGGCGATCGCAGTCGGCTTTCCTGACACCATCAACATCGCTGTCGACGCCAGCCAAGCGCGGCTCGCAGCGGTTTGGCGTGGCCGATTCCTCGACGCTCAAGGGACTTGGTTTATCCGCGCGGCACCACCAGCCGATCCGCTGGGCGATTCGCTGATGACGCTTTCCGGTTTGCCTTCGTTCCTTTCAACCCCGGACACAAAACCCGCTGGCTCGATCGGCATCACCACCCCGTTTCGCGGCTACCGATTGGACGATCGTGGCGTGCCGACCTTCCAGTATCGATTCGGATCGGTCGACGTCGACGACACGATCGAGCCGGACGGCAACAGCAAACAGAATCTCGTTCGCCGCTTGGTTGCGCGGCCAACGGTTGCGACGGGCCCCACAACGGGCAATGCCGCGACAAAATCGCCGCTGATATTTCGGATGATTTCGGGCCAACAGTTGCGGATGACCAACAATGTCGGCGGACCCGGAAACGTCGAAGTCGCCAACGAAGCGGGATGGCGGGTTATCGTCAGTGCAAACGTCGCCAAGTCAGCCACGATGCGGACGGAGAATGGCGTTAAATCTTGGCTTTTGCCGATCGACCCACGCCGCGAAACAAAATGGGAGCTGCGATACGCATGGTGATTTCATCAATCAAACATTTCGCGATCAGCGTCACGATCGCCGCTTGCGTGGCGATTACCGCTGGCAGTTCGCCGGCCCGTGCCGACCAACCGGGCC
>DNWZ01000373.1 GCA_003506095.1 Planctomycetaceae bacterium
AGCGGCTGATGCGATCGGACAATTCGCTGGTGATTGTGTCGAGTGCCTGTTCCCACGATATCGGCTGGAAACGCCCTTCGCCTTTTTTGCCAACTCGCTTAAGCGGCACTGTCAAACGTTCAGTGCTCTCTTGCCGCAGCGGGTATTTGGCCATCTTCACACAAGCAAACCCGCGTGTGACTGGGTGCGAAGATGATCCACCCAAGTGAATCATTTTGCCATCTTCTACCGTGATTTTGACCGCGCAAGCGTCAGGGCAATCGAGCGGACAAACGGAATCAAGCACACGGATCGATGGTGTCATGGAGTAAACAGGTTAGGAGATTGAAAGGGGCGGTCTCAAGTTTCTTGGTCGTATCAGGTAACCTTCAAAGCTGTCTTGATGCGGTCGACCAGCGGTGTTGTCCTTTCGCCTTCATGACGCATCTTATATAGCGATGCGGCGAGGTAACGGTTTCGCCAGGCGGGCGTTAGTTGGTGATAATCTTCTAACACCGCCGAGCTGTATTTATAGTCGTGTGAATCGGTCCCCTTTAAAAAGATTAAGCGTCGAGCGTGATGCATCGCATCGTTTGCAGAGTTGCCGTCGTTCAGGTAAGACAATAACGATGCGGCGGCCTGCTGGGGCTGTTTGCCGAGCTGTTCAAAGACTTCGGCGACCGAACGGTCCGCAGTCCAGGGTTGGTCCGCTTGAAGGGTGTCGATCTTTAAATCCGCCAGTTTCCCGCGATTGGCCGCTGCATCGCGAAATTGTGCGATGAACGATGCGTTTTGCAACAACAGGAATCGGCGTGTCGTATCGCTGGCACAGGTGCGGAAAACGTAATGGATCGCGTTGGTCGTCGTCATCGCGTGCAGCGGAACGATGGCCGGTTGACGCATCGTCAATTCGGCTGCGGATGCAAACAAGGCGTCGTAAATCGATGCGGTGCTGATCCCTTGATTCAGTTGCTCGACGACCAATCGGCTCGCTTCGTCGGACGACACGGTGCGCAGCGCGGTGATCAATTCCCCTGTCGCCGACGCGTCGTTGCGGCCGTCGAGCCACTGGTCGCGGATCTCTTTGATTCGTTCTTGGTTGATCCTGCCGTCGCGGTCGGCCGCAAGGTCGCTGGCCGATGGGTTCGGTTCGCCGACGTGGTTTAACATTGCATAAGTGAGGCTGCGCAAAACCGGTTCGGCATATTCCCATCCGATCGACTGCAGCGTCCGGTAGGCGTTGGCCAGGTAAATCACCTTGTGGCCGATGCTGCGAAAGTCTCGGGCGGCAAACTCGCTGTAGGCTTCGAAAATCGTCCCAGCCGATTGCCCTCGCGTCATCGCGGCGGTGGCGACGTCAGCGGCCGAGACGTCCCACTGGGTCATCGCTTCGCGAAAGTTGGCGATCGACTGGTGTGCGGCGGGAATTGCCGAATCGTCCAGCGCCGACATTGTCCAATCGCCTTCGCGGGTGTCTTTGGCTTGCGAATCTTTAAAGTTGTCGATCGCCCAAAAAATGGGTAACCATCGATCGCTGTCGACCGATGCGAGACTGGCCAAGTGTGCCGAGTTGACGACCAAGACGGCGTGGAACTTGAAACCGACCGATGGCCGTGGTTCGATATTGCGAACGCCGGCTAGCAGCAGTGCGGCCAGCAATTCTTGATAACTGATTTGGCCACCCGAAACGCGGACGGCGACTTCTTCGATTACTCGCTCGCGGGGCGTTTCTTCGAGCAGTCTCACCAGCGGTTCGATTCCGCTTTGAAAGCGGACTGAACCGGGCGGAAGGGTCGATTCGGCTGCGGAAACGGGCGACAATTTCGACGCCAGCGACTCAAACATCGCTCCACAGGTTGTTCCCACCGCGGCCTTTTTTAGAAATCCGCGTCGCCCTTGGTTGATTTCACGCATCGCTCTTCTCCGTGTTCGTTTTTGCAGATTCGCTTTCGCCGCGTTTGCCACTCACAAACCGCCCGGTGGTTGATTATAACGGTTGCATCCGTTTGTAGTCCCGCCTTTAGGCGGCATTTGTTCGTAGCCCCGCCTTTAGGCGGAGTTATGACAAGCGCGGTTGCCGCCTGAAGCCGGTGCTAAGAACGGGACTGCAAACGGGGCGGCGAGAAGTTTTTACGACCCACAGACATTGAATGTAATGAGTTCATTTTTAACACGATTCAGCCAACTCCTGCTGGTTCTGCTGTCCCTCAAGCTGACCGGTTTCGGTGGGCAATTGGCGATCGGAAAAGAACCGGACGAAGGGCCGCGCGTCGAGTTCGCCCGCGATATTTTGCCGATTTTGTCCGCGAACTGCTTTTCCTGTCACGGCCCCGACGAATCACATCGAGAAGCCGATTTGCGTTTGGACCTGGAGGCCGACGCGAAAGCGGACCGAGGCGGCGCTTTGGCGATCGCTGCTGGGTCGCCCGAGTCGAGCGAGATTTTAAGACGCTTGGTCAGCACCGACCCCAACGAGGTGATGCCGCCACCCCAGTTCAATCGGAAAGTTGAACCAGCCCAGGTCGAACTGATTCGTCGTTGGATCAGTCAAGGCGCGACTTGGCAGCGGCATTGGGCGTTTGAGCCGGTGAAAAATCCCGAAGGCGACCTCGACACTTTCATCATCAAGCGACTGCAGGAAAAAGGCCTCGCGTTGCAACCGCCCGCTTCGCCCGAAAAAATCGCCCGTCGCTTGGCACTCGACCTGATCGGATTACCACCAACGCAAGCGATGGTTCGATCGTTGCAGCAAGCGGCGACACAATCGCCCGCGGATTACGAGCGTGCCTACGATGGGTTAGTCGATGAATTGCTGCGGCACCCAGCGTTTGGTGAACATTGGGCGCGGATGTGGTTGGACCTGGCTCGATACGCGGATACCAAAGGTTATGAAAAAGATCGCGGCCGCACGATGTGGCCCTATCGCGACTGGGTGATCGATGCGTTCAATGACGACATGCCGCTGTCGCAATTCACGGCTGAGCAACTCGCTGGTGACTTATTCGAAAATCCTTCCGACGACCAACTCATTGCGACTGCGTTTCATCGCAACACGATGGCGAATGATGAAGGTGGTACGGATGACGAAGAGTTTCGTGTGGCGGCTGTTAAAGATCGGATCAATACAACTGTCCAGGTCTGGATGGGGCTGACGATGGGATGTGCCCAGTGCCACACTCATAAGTATGACCCAATTTCGATCGACGAATACTATCGGTTCTATGCCATCTTTAACCAGACCGAAGACGCCGACCGACATGACGATTCACCACGCAAGGCGATCGTAACGGACGAGCAGCAGGAGCAGCGGAAAAAGTTAAATGCCGAAATCGCTTCGATAAGGACCGAGCTTGCAAAGGCGGAAGAGGCTGCCGCGTGGGTGTCGTCGTCAGGTGAATCGATTTGGAACGCGGCGAAAATCGTTGATCTGAAATCAAGCGGCGGGGCGAAGTTGGTCGAGGACGAATCGGACCACTCGATCGTTGCCAGCGGAGAATCGCCGGCGGAAGATACTTATGAGATTCAGATCTCGCTGTCGCCAGGAAAATACACATCGATTCGCCTCGAAGCGTTGCCGGCGCGGAAGTCGGACGGGGCCGCAACCGCTGGTTCGGTTGGCCGCAGTCCGAAAGATCCCAACTTTGTCGTTTCTGAGTTTACTGTTCGTCTTGATAACGCCGATGCCGCGTCGATCGGGTTGACGAATGCACGTTCGGGATTCGCGCAAGACGGTTGGCCAGTGACGGCTGCGATTGATGGTGATCCGAAAACGGGATGGGCGGTCAGTCCCCGAAAGGAAGAACGCCACGTCGCCATCGTTGATTTTTCGTCGCCAATCGAAATCGCCCAGCAGACAAACCTGGCCGTCTCGATCACACAGAATTACGGCGGTTCGCTGACGCTTGCCCGATGCCGGATCAGCGTTTCAGGCCAAGATCCGAAATCGCTGGTGCCGATTCAAGAATCGGAAGAGACCAAACGACTTCGCGGTGAATTAGCGAGTGCCGAAAAGCGGCTTGCCGATTTGAATGCGGCGATCGTCCAGTTACCGATCATGCGAGAATTAACGGGTGATAAACGGCGTGAATCTCGAATCCACAACCGTGGCAACTTTCTGGATCAAGGTGATGTTCTGCAGCCCGCTGTACTATCCAGTTTTCACGCCGCCCCCGATGAATCACAGCCAACACGATTGACTGTCGCGAATTGGTTGGTCAACGAAGACAACCCGCTGACCCCGCGAGTCTGGGCGAACCGCGTTTGGGCACGAATCTTTGGTCGCGGTTTGGTCGAAACCGAAGAAGATTTTGGGACGCTCGGTGCGTCACCCACTCATCCGGAATTGCTCGATTGGTTAGCGGCCACTTATCGTGACGGCGATTGGTCGCATAAAGGATTGATCAAGGCAATCGTCACCAGCAAAACCTATCAACAGTCATCGCACTGCGATTCAAAAGTATTGGAAATCGATCCTGACAACCAATTGCTTTCCCGCGCACCGCGTTATCGATTGTCGGGTGAAGTGCTGCGTGACCAAGCGCTTGCAGTTTCAGGGTTGCTGTCGTCTAAGATGGGCGGTCCACCGGTCATGCCACCACAACCTGATGGGCTGTGGCGGTCGACTTACAGCGGCGAACAATGGATCGACGCTGAAGGAGAAGATCGCTTCCGCCGCGGCATCTATACCTATTTGAAACGTACGACGCCCTATCCTTCGTTGATCGCACTGGATGGTGGCAGTGGCGAAGTTTGTTTGATTCGCCGCATTCGAACCAACACGCCGCTGCAAGCGCTAGTAACGTTGAACGATCCGGTATTTCTGGAAGCCGCCGCAGGGTTTGCCAAGCGGATGACCAGCGACGAATCTTTGACAGATGATACGGCGAGAATCGAATCGGGATTGCAATTGGCACTGATGCGGCCGGCACGCGAAGGCGAAACCAAACCGCTGATCGAACTGAAGAAATCTGTATTGACTAGTTTTGAAGCTGACCCCAAAGCGGCTCAGGATTTGATCGCGACTTGTCGGGCGGATATCGGCGGCCAAGATCCGTCCGAAGCCGCATCTTGGATCGTGATCGCCAGCGCTATATTAAACCTAGACGAGTTTTTGACACGGAATTAAACATGAATCACATCGAAAAACTCTCGCCACCACTGGAACGTGTGCGCAATCAGACACGTCGGCACTTCTTACAGTCCGGCGGTTTAGGCGTCGGTGCGCTCGCGCTGAATCATTTAATCCACGGCGGCAGTACGATTGGTGGCGGATCAGCGTTTGCAAGCGACGCATCTGCGACATTCAAGCCGCCGATGATCGCGCCGCGAGCCAAGCGGATCATCTATTTGCACATGGCGGGATCGCCATCGCAGTTAGAGTTGTTTGATCACAAACCGGAGCTTGAGAAGTTGCATATGCAAGACGCGCCGGCATCCTTTTTAGAAGGGAAACGGTTTGCGTTTATCAAAGGTGTTCCCAAGATCCTGGCGGGGCAATTCTCGTTCGCTCCGCAAGGCGAAAGCGGCCAAAACATCAGTGAACTGTTGCCGCACTTTGCTGGTGTCGTCGATCATGCCAGCGTGATCCGCACCGTTCATACCGAACAGTTCAATCACGCCCCTGCACAATTGTTCGTTCAAACCGGATCGGCACGTTTGGGCAACCCATCGATCGGATCGTGGGTAACTTATGGCCTGGGCAGCGAAAACGAAAACCTGCCGGGATTCGTGGTGTTGCTTTCTGGTGGCAAGACACCCGACGCCGGTAAATCGCTTTGGGGGTCTGGATTTTTATCGGGCGTCTATCAAGGGGTACAATGCCGGACGACCGGCGATCCGGTTTTGTATTTAAGCGATCCGAAAGGGATCGATCGGACGATGCGTCGCAAGATGCTGGACGCAATCGCCCAGATGAACGACGCCGAGCAGAAGTTGACAGGTGATCCAGAAACCATGGCTCGCGTGTCGCAATACGAACTGGCGTTTCGGATGCAAATGGCGGTCCCCGAAGTGATGGACATTTCACAAGAACCGCAACATATCCTTGATCTCTATGGTGCGAAGCCGGGTTTCGTATCCGGCGCGGAAAGTGCGACGGATCCGCGAACGTTATACAAAGGCGATGACCCGACTTTTGCCAACAACTGTTTGCTGGCACGTCGTTTGGTTGAGAACGGTGTGAGGTTCGTGCAGTTGTACGATTGGGGCTGGGACCATCATGGTTCGTC